>CAIMUD010000189.1 GCA_903844585.1 uncultured Actinomycetes bacterium
GACCGCGGCGATACTCTGAATTTGCCGGTCATTACTTCACGACTTCATTCACCCATGAAGAACATCATTGGATTTAAAGTTTCTCATCATGAAGGCGGCGTGGATAAGGGGCCTCACTTTGAATTAACAGGTGATGGTTCGAAAGCAACCGTTACTCAATCGGGAGATTCCTACGAACTTTCCAACGGCGACATCACTGCCCAGATTACTAAAGGCGCACTCTTTGATTTAGAACTGAAGACAAGCCAAGGTCATCTCACCCGCATTTCCAATAAGGGTATTGCCTGGATGAATGACAATGGTTCGCCCTATATCAATATTCAACTCAATCTTGCAGTCGGTGAATTAATTTATGGCCTCGGCGAACACTTCACCCCATTTGTTAAAAATGGCCAGAGCCTTGATATCTGGAATGAAGATGGCGGAACTGCATCCGAGCAGGCGTATAAAAATATTCCGTTTTATCTCACCAACCGTGGTTATGGAATCTTTATCAATCACACAGGTCGTGTTTCACTTGAAATCGGCACAGAAGTCGTTGATAAAGTTCAGATCACCGTGCCAGGTGAAGAACTAGAAATCTTCTTTATCTACGGGGCAAATCCCCGCGAAATCATTAAGCGCTACACAGATTTTCTGGGCAAACCTGCACTTCCTCCTGAATGGAGCTATGGGCTATGGCTCTCCACTTCGTTTACAACTAATTACGATGAGCAGACTGTTAACTCATTTCTTGACGGAATGGCCGAGCGCGATATTCCAGTAAGTGCCTTTCACTTCGATACCTTCTGGATGAAGGAATTTAGTTGGAGTAGTTTCCAGTGGGATAAAGATGTATTTCCGGATCCTGCAAGCCAAATCAAAAGGCTGCATGACAAGGGTTACAAGGTATGTCTCTGGACTAATCCATACATCGCACAGATGTCAGAAATTTTTGAAGAAGCAAAAGCAGCTGGATATTTACTCAAGCGTCCCGATGGAAGTGTGTGGCAGTGGGATCTTTGGCAAGCGGGAATGGGAATTGTAGATTTTACAAATCCAGCTGCGCGCACCTGGTATCAATCAAAGTTGCAAGCACTTCTTGATATGGGTGTTGATTCATTCAAGACAGATTTCGGCGAAAGAATTCCAACCGATGTCGTGTATTTCGATGGGTCAGACCCTGTGCGTATGCATAATTACTACACATACATTTACAACAAGACTGTTTTTGAACTTCTAGAACGAAAAGAAAATAAAGAAGCAGTGGTTTTTGCGCGCTCTGCAACCGCTGGTTCGCAGAAGTTTCCAATTCACTGGGGTGGCGATAATGAATCCACCTTTGAATCTATGGCTGGGACTTTGCGCGGGGGTTTAAGCATGGCCCTTTCTGGCTTTGGTTTCTGGAGTCACGACATCGGAGGTTTTGAAGGAACACCTGATCCAGATGTATTTAAGAGATGGCTTGCATTTGGTCTTCTCTCATCACATTCGCGTCTGCATGGAAGTGCTTCATACAGAGTGCCATGGCTTATTGATGATGAATCTTCGGTTGTAACAAAATGCTTTACAGACCTCAAGACTTCATTAATGCCTTACATTCTCAAGATGGCAGATATTGCGCACATTGAAGGAATTCCGGTAATGCGTCCCATGATGATGGAATTTCCAAGTGACCCATCATGTGAATACTTAGATCGCCAATACATGTTGGGCGATTCAATACTTGTAGCGCCAATCTTTAACTC
Source organism: uncultured Actinomycetes bacterium (assembly GCA_903844585.1). The sequence goes on from CAIMUD010000189.1 coordinate 1,728, forward strand.
TGACGGAATTGCTGATTTCTATCTGCCGCATGGCAGCTGGGTATCACTGATTACCGGCGAGAAAGTTGAAGGCGGTTCATGGAGAAGTGAGAAACATGGCTACTTATCGCTTCCTCTCTACGTGCGTTCTGAGAAAATTGCAGAACATGGCACAGAACTCAGCGCTGCACTTAAAAAATAGCAACGTCTGCGCTGCCTAAGCCGGTAACCTTGCACAATGTCCGCATCAGAAGGTGGCGCTTCACTCGCCGATCAGTTAGCAACTGATATCCAGGCAGCCGTTGCTGCCGCATTTTCGCGCGGTGAAATACATGGTGATGTCCCTGCCACAATCACACTTGAGCGACCAAAGAATCGAGATCACGGAGATTACGCAACATCTATCGCACTGCAATTAGCTAAAGCTGCCGGTAAGAATCCCCGAGAGATTGCAACAATTTTGCAGAGCGCAATCTCATCAATAGCTGGGGTTACGAAAGTAGATATCGCAGGTCCCGGTTTCATTAACATCACACTCAACCGCGCTAGCCAAGCAGAACTCGTTCGCACCATTCTTTCTAATAAGAAGGAGTACGGCCGAAGTGCAGGGCTCACAGGCGTGAAGATCAACCTCGAATTTATTAGCGCTAATCCAACTGGCCCGCTGCACCTGGGCCACACACGTTGGGCTGCAGTTGGTGATGCACTCGGTCGGGTGCTGAGCGCCGCCGGTGCTCAAGTCACTCGTGAGTTTTATATCAACGATCGCGGACGTCAGATGGATCTCTTTGGCCAATCGGTTCAGGCAGCAGCATTGGGCATGCCAATACCTGAAGATGGCTATCAAGGAAATTACATCGCAGATTTAGCGAAAGAAGTTTTAGCTGCCAACCCAGCAATCTCAACTTCTGAAGAATTCAGAGAAGCTGCTTATAAAGTGCAACTGAGTCAACAGCAGAAAGTTCTCGAAACTTTCCATACACATTTTGATGTCTGGTTCTCGGAACGTTCACTTCACGAATCTGGTGCAGTCGAACATGGCGTTGATAAATTGCGCTCGCAAGGCCATGTCTTTGAGCAAGATGGTGCGGTCTGGCTTAGGACAACAGATTTTGGAGATGATAAAGATCGCGTAATCATTAAAGAAGATGGCGATCTCACATACTTCGCATCCGATACCGCTTACTACATCAATAAGCGTGAACGTGGATTTGATATTTGTATTTATATGTTGGGCGCAGATCACCACGGGTATATCCATCGCCTAAAAGCAACTGCAGCGTGCGCTGGAGACGATGCTAATTACAACGTTGAAATCATGATTGGGCAATTGGTAAAAATCATGGAAGGCGGAGAAGAGCTTAAACTTTCAAAGCGCGCTGGAACTATTATTACTCTTGAAGAATTAGTAGAGAAAGTCGGC
>CAIMUD010000190.1 GCA_903844585.1 uncultured Actinomycetes bacterium
ACGCGAATACCTTCACGAGCAAATTGCACGCCGAGCTCGCGGCTCATTGAAAGCACGCCACCCTTTGATGCTGTGTATGCGATCTGTGATGTTGCAGCGCCCATAGTGGCTACAAAGGATGCAGTATTAATAATTGATCCCTTACCCGCTTTTTGCATGTAAGGAAGGACTGCTTTACAGCAGAGAAATACTGATGTCGTATTCACGCGAAGCACGCGCTCCCAAGCATCGATGCCAGTGGTTAAAATTGAATCATCATCTGGTGGTGATATGCCTGCGTTATTAAATGCGATATCGATGCGCCCATAGGTATCGAAGGCAACCTTGTACATATTCTCAACCTGAGCTGCGTCAGTAACATCAGCCTTTACGAAGATGCCGCCAGTCTCTTTCGCAATCTTGTTGCCGCTCTCATCGTTGGTATCTACAGCAACAATCTTTGCGCCTTCACTAGCTAGTCGTACCGCTGTTGCATAACCGATTCCGCTACCGGCTCCGGTGATGACTGCAACTCTTCCTTCAAGACGCTGACTCATTGCTGCTCCTTTTTAGATTGGATTCGTGTTCTGGACTAGTTATCTGTTGCTATGAAAACGTTTTTAACTTCTGTAAATGAATCCAGCGCATCTGGGCCAAGTTCGCGGCCAAGTCCTGATTGCTTGTATCCACCAAATGGAGTCCAGTAGCGCACAGAAGAATTTGAATTGACCGACAAGTTGCCGCTCTCGATTGCGCGAGAGACGCGAATTGCCTTGGAAGAGTTATTTGTCCAAATAGAACCAGAGAGACCAAACTCTGAGTCATTTGCCTTTGCAATCGCATCTTCTTCACCATCAAATGGCATGACAGATACAACTGGACCAAAGATTTCTTCTTGCCAGACTTTGCTCTGTGTATCTTTTGGCATCATGACAGTCGGCGCCATCCAATATCCGGCACCTGTTGGCGCACTTCCAGTAAATGCAACAGGTTCTGTCACATATGCCTGCACTGCATCAAATTGCTTCTTAGAAATCAACGGTCCCATCTCAGCTGTTGCAAGCGTTGGATCTTCAACGCGAAACTTCTTAACAGCTACTTCAAATGCGCTCATAAATTTATCGAAGACGCTCTTTTCAACCAAGATACGAGAGCGTGCACAGCAATCTTGTCCCGCATTATCAAAGACGGCGCCAGGGGCAGCAGCAGCAGCTCTTTCCACATCGCTATCGGCGAAAATTACGTTGGCGCTCTTACCACCGAGCTCAAGTGTCACGCGCTTCACCTGATCGGCGCACCCAGCCATGATTGATTTACCCACTGATGTAGAGCCAGTAAAGACAATCTTTCTAACCTTAGGGTGGGTAACAAATCGATTGCCCACAATCGATCCCTTGCCGACAACTACGTTAAATACACCCTCTGGAATTCCTGCAAGCAGTGCCAATTCACCTAAGCGAATTGCAGTAAGTGGTGTGTATTCAGCAGGCTTTAAAACAACTGTGTTTCCGGCAGCTAGCGCTGGAGCAAAACCCCAACTGGCAATTGGCATAGGAAAGTTCCAAGGAACAATGACGCCAACAACTCCAAGTGGTTCCTTAAAGGTAATGTCGATGCCACCAGCAACTGGAATTTGCTTTCCAAAGAGGCGCTCCGGCGCTGCTGAGTAGTAATTCAAAACGTTTGCAACGTTATCGGCTTCCCATAGTGCGTTACCGAGAGTATGGCCAGAGTTAGTGATTTCTATCTGTGCCAACTCTTCACGGTGCTCGGTTACAACAGCTGCAAAGGCACGAAGCAACTTTGCGCGATCAGAAGGTGCAACTTTCTTCCAAGACTGAAAAGCCTTTGATGCCTTTTCGATTGCAGCATCTGTTGCACTTAAATCTGCAAGAGATACTTCTTTAACAATCTTTTCATTGGCAGGGTTAATTACTTCATATACTGCAGACATCGCGAATTAAAACCTTTCGAAGTTTCTTACGAGTTCCCAATCGGTGACCGCTTTGCCATAGGCATCGAGTTCGACCTGCGCCATATTTGCATAGTGCGCCTGTACTTCGGCGCCAAAGGCATCCTTTACCCATGATGAGTTAACCCACAGTTGCTGGGCCTCAAGCATTGACGCTGGCACGCGAGCTGAATCTGAATCGTAGGCGTTGCCTGCAAATGCTTCTTCGAGAGTCATTTTGTTCTTAATCCCATCAAGTCCTGCAGCGATAATTCCTGCAACTGCCAAATAAGGATTTACATCCCCACCCGGTACTCGGTTTTCAAGGCGAAGTGATTGACCATGACCGACAAGGCGCAACGCACATGTGCGATTGTCGCGGCCCCAGCGCACAGCAGTTGGCGCAAAAGATCCCGGAACATAACGCTTATATGAATTGATATTGGGTGCAAACATCAGCGAAAGCTCGCGAAGGTGCTTGATCTGACCTGCAATGAATTGGCGACCAAGATCTGAGAGTCCGTGCTCTTTATCTTTATCGTCAGCCATCACCATTTCATCTTTTGGGCCGCGGAAAGATAAGTGAATATGTGAAGAGTTACCCTCTTTTTGGTTTGGCTTAGCCATAAAGGTAAGTGCGTAACCCATCTGCGCGGAAATCTCTTTCGCACCATTCTTATAGATCACATGGTTATCACAAGCTGAAAGCGCATCTGAATACTTAAATGCAATCTCGTGCTGACCGAAGTTACATTCACCCTTAACTGATTCCACCTGCATTCCGGCCCCAGTCATGCCGAGTCGAATCTGGCGAAGAAGTGGCTCGATACGAGATCCACCCAAGATTGAGTAGTCAACGTTGTATTGATTGACAGGAGTTAAATTCTTATAACCCTTATCCCACGCCTCTTCATATGTATCTGCAAAAACTACAAATTCGAGTTCGGTTCCGACCATCGCCTTCAAGCCCGCATCAGCTGCAGCCTTGATCTGCTTTTTTAAAATCTGGCGAGGAGATGCCACAACGTCTGTGCCATCTAGCCATTGCACATCAGCAAGTAATAGCGCAGCGCCATCTTGCCAAGGAATCATGCGAAGAGTGCCGGTGTCGCCAATCATCGCGAAATCTGAATAGCCACGCTCCCACGAAGACATTGCATAACCATCGACGGTGTTCATATCTACATCCGCGGCCAGTAAATAGTTGCAACCCTCTGTGCCGTGTCCTAAAACTTCATCAAGGAAAAACTTTGCATCAACGCGCTTACCTACTAGTCGTCCTTGCATATCTGTCATTGCAATAACAACGGTGTCGATAGTTTTTTCGGCGATTGCCTTCTTTAGATTTTCTACTGAAAGTGATGACATGCCGGCAAGTATTACACCTGTGCGCGATTTATTAAAGTGGGCCAACCCGCATAAGCGGCGGAGAAGAGAAAAAGCCCGCACGTTGCGTGCGGGCTTTTTCTTATTACTAGTTATTAATTAAATGTTTCGCTTTGGACCTGTGAACCACTTCTTTGCTGATGCCTGCCACCAGAGCCACAAGATAATCAACGCGCCACCAGTAACGATTGGTGCGTAGTTCACTGAGGTCCATGTGAAGTCCTTATTTCCGGGAGTTCCACTTGGTGCAAACGGCAGAATGAAGTAGATAGAAACAAATACGATTTCTCCTACCGCTAATGAACACATCCACTTGTACTTAGATCCAAGTGTCCACTCGCCAGCTTTGAACTTATCGCCAGCGCGAAGACGTAGCCAGATTGGAATCAAGAAAGCTAGATAGAGAGAAATTACACAAACAGATACAACCGCGAGGAAAGCAGTTGGTGCACCTGTTGGGCTCTTCCATAGAGCTGGAAGCGTAAGAACGATTCCAGCAACTGCTGAAGCTAGAACAGCATTTACTGGGACACCGTGTCCGTTAACTTTCTTCCAGAGATTTCCTCCAGGCACAGCACCGTCGCGGCTAAATGCATACATCATGCGTGAGCAAGATGTAAGGCACGCAGTCACGCAGAAGATCTGTCCGAGAGTTGTAATCACGATGACAACCTTGAATGCAATTCCTGCGCCGAGTGCTGATGCAAGAAGGGCGATGATGCTTCCGCCGCCATATGGGTTTACAGCTGGATCAAAGGAGTTGATGTAATCAGTCTTTGTCGCTGCATAGAGGAATGCCATAAGAAGGATATATCCGCCGACTGCAGAGTATGCAATGGACTTCCAGATTCCCTTAGCTGCTGACATGTGAGCATCGTGTGTCTCTTCAGATAAGTGAGCTGATGCGTCAAAGCCAGTAATTGTGTACTGAGTCAACAAGAAACCAAGAGGCAGTACGAAGAACCAGTAGGTGTTATCGCCAAAGCCAGAGTTGTTGATCCTTGTCGTAAACATCCAGTTCAGGCTCTGGTGCTCAGTTGGTACAAGTACCAAGATGCCAACTACAACTGCTGAACCAAATACGTGCCACCACACTGAGATGTTGTTAAAGCTTGCAAGGAGCGGACCGCTGTAAATGTTTACAAGAGTCGAGAACAAGATAACAATCAAGAAGAGCGCGAACTGCTGCTTGATGTAATCCCCGCCCATGAAGTTTGTTGCATAGCTTGGGAAATAAAGACCGAGCAAGTTATTAATAAAGCCAGTTACGCCATAACCCACTGAAGCTGTTACAGAGACCAAACCAATCAGGTTTAACCATCCTGTAAAGAAGCCAGCGCGAGCGCCACCGAGCTTTGATGCCCACCAATAGATACCACCGCTAGTTGGATATGCGGAGGCAAGTTCGGACATACAGAAACCAATAATCAAAATAAAGATTGAGATCAACGGCCAACCGATAGAGATAGCTACTGGGCCACCGTTGTTCCATGCCTGCCCGAAAGTTGTGAAGCAACCCGCGAGGATGGAGATGATCGAGAATGAAATTGCGAAGTTCGAGAACGAGCTCCACGTTCTGTTGAGTTCCTGCTTATATCCGAGCTCCGCCAGGCGGCGCTCATCGGCGTTCATACTCATATATTCCCCTTCTAATCTGTTGAGGGCTCACACCGCTAAAGGTTTATGCCCTGAGTCACACACCGATAGTTTGCGCCGATAGTTCGCAAAATGGAAGCACCTACGCGTTCTTTTCCATACTATTTACCTCAGAAAGCAGGTCGATATGTGCCGTTTACTCGGATATGCCAGCGCTACCCCCACGACTTTTTCTGATGCAGCAGGCAAAAACTTTGACCATTTTGTAGAACTAGCTAACGATCATTGCGATGGATGGGGAATCGCATCAGCTAATCACGGCTCCCATAACCCAGACCTTTACAAAGAACCAGTAGCTGCAACAAAGAGCGCAACCTTTAAAGACAAGCTCGCACACTCACCATCGGACGGCGCACTACTTCATCTTCGCTGGGCCACCGAAGGCATGGATGTAAAAGAGAGCAATACACACCCATTTACCTACAACGGAATTTCATTTATCCATAACGGTTCTATCTCCCCCTTTAACTCACTCGACCCACACATCTCCCCTAAATATCTAGCAATGGCCAAGGGCACTACAGATTCAGAGCGCTATTTCCTCTATCTCTTAACCCAAATTGAAAAACACGGCTTCATCGAGGGAACAAAAGCAGCCCTTACCTACATCAAAAACAACTGCACCTATTCATCCATCAACATGATGGCCATGAACGAAGACACCTTCCTCGTTGCCTGTATCTATAACCAGGACAAGATCCCAGCAAAGTTCAAGGACGACACCGACTATTACCACCTGCGCTTTAAGAAAACCCAGGATCAAATACTCGTGGGATCCAGCGGATGGAACCAAGATGGCTGGGAAGAACTGCCTAACGGATCGCTACTTGTGGTGGATAGGAAGACTCTGAAGAGCGAGATTGATAATGTGTAGTGGGTAGTGCGCAAGACCTTACTTCCGATAACTCTTAATTATCGAGTACTCGAACTCACCATCGACTTCTTAATCGCTGGCACTGCCTTCATTACTGCAGTCCATACTCCTGCTCCCCCGTGGATTGCTCCGGGAACAATCGTGAGAGTGCTCTTACCGTTAAGTGCTTTAACTGCTTTATCAAGGTTCTTTGAATCATAAGGACTTACTGAACAATCATCGGCGCCGTGGAAAATGAAGAAAGTCGGAATTGCCTTTGAGCTCTTTAGGTATGGGTAGAGGCCAGCAGCTTTCATGGATGCTTGGACTTTTGTATCAGTTGTATCGCCAAACCATGGGTGCATCTTTGTATCTGCAACAGGGAATGGGTTCTTACTTTGGTCGCATGGGTACTTGGCGTTGTTTGCAGTCATTTCAAAGAAATCTACATTTCCAAATAGAGCAACGACTGTGGCGACCGCGGCTGATGTCTTTTTATTGGGATCGGTTGGATCATCAAAAGGTGAAGGTTGGTCTCCGGTAATTGCAGAGGCGAGGGCAAGGTAAGAACCTGCTGAGTCTCCGCCTGTTGCAAACTTGTTTGGGTCATAGCCGTACTTGGCAGCGTTTGCGCGTAAGAAACGAATTGCACTCTTTCCATCTACTCCTGCCGCGGGGTACTTGGCTTCTTGGGAAAGGCGGTAATTTATCGATGCGACGGCTACGCCATTCTTGATAAATTCTTCAAGCAACTTTGCGCTCTCATCAAATTTCATAAAGTCATCGTCACCCATGATGAATCCTCCGCCGTGTGTCCAGACCATCAGTGGTGGTTTTACGGCGCCTTTGGGCATGTAGATGTCGAGGTGTTGGATAGGTGATTTGGTTGCATAGGTGACATTTTCAAAGATGGTCATCTTCGATTTTGCTACGTCAGGAAGTTTGTACTTAGGTGTGTATTTAATTTCTGGAGCCTTTGGCACAGCTGGTGCATCTGCTTTAGTAGGAAGAGGCTCTCCCTTAATCCACCATTTCTTCTCACCGTTGATGAGTGTGCAGATAAGAGTTTTTCCGCTGTGCTTACTTACATTGCTAGCACCCGTAGCGGTATTGGGACATGTTCTGCCAGGGGCGGGTTGATCTTTTGGATAACCATCATCAGGGGCTGCTGCGTTTGTTGGTGTTGTAAGAAGTAGTGAAAGCAGTGGCCCCGCCAGCATCGCTATAACAACTGGCTTGGACGAGAAAAGTCTCATGCCTAATTACATTCTAGGTTGGCGTGATTGGCAAGGAGAATTAGTTCAAGAGTCCTAGTGGCTAGTTGTTGCGTACGAATTCAGCTGCGTGAGGGAATTCATTGGCCTCAAGCTTTGCGGCCATATCCTCTTTAACGGCCTTAACAACTCTATGTGTTCCGTTGCAATTCTTCTCTGGA
>CAIMUD010000191.1 GCA_903844585.1 uncultured Actinomycetes bacterium
CGTCGTGACGCTGAAGGATTTGCTGCCTACTTAGTAGATGCTGAAACGGGTGAGTTTCAAAAAACTCTCAGTGATGGTCAACGCGAGCATGATTTAGAGATTGCAATGTTTAATGTCGCCGCCGAACTTGAGGACTTGAGATTATCAGGGGTTCTTTATCCGGGTATGGACCCAGTTCGCGCAGCTGAAGCGGTGATTCGCCGCTACCGTAGAATTTGGGCAGCATTAAAGGAGCGACAGATTTTGGATCCTAAAGATCGTCACGCAGTAGAACGTGCAATGCGCCAACTTCATGATTTAGGTTTTGCCGTTGAAGAAGTATCAATCACAATCGATGGTGATTCTCAGATGCTTTCGTTTCAACCACGACTGGTTGCAGCGGGTTATCACACTCAACGCCTTCGTGAATTAATCGGAATCGAAACTGAGGAGTTACAAGCCAAACGCTTACTTGCTTCATTTGATCGCTACCGAGCTCGGAATGAAAACTCTGGTTTTTCTCTTACTGAGAGTGCAAAGAAATGGTTCATTGAAGTTTTTGAACCAATAATTGATCGTGTTCCTGAATCCATGCGCGGGCGTGTAGAGAGAGCGCAGATGTTCCATGAAATCCTTGAAAACCGATGGTATTTAAGCGAACAAAAGGGCACCGATGTTGGCTTAGAGTTTGCCGCTGACAACTACGTACAAGAGATATTGCCCTACCGCCGAGATTCCGGGGTCGATGTGCTCACCCAGTAGGATTAGCTCGTGAGCAACCCTCCTAATTTTGCACAAGCTTTTGATTTAAGTTCACTAGGAAAACCTAAGATTGCGCCCAGTGGTTCAACCCCAGGTATTGAAGTAACTGCTGCAAATCTAACAACTGAATTTCTTCCGCTTTCAAAAGTAAAGCCCGTCATATTATTTTGTTGGTCAGCGCGCAGCCCAGAGTCGATAGAGATGTTGACTGTTATGGCTAGCTTAGAAAAGGCCTATCAATCGCAATGGGCGCTAGGACATGTAGATATCGATGCTCAGCCACAAGTTGCACAAGCGCTACAAACTCAAAAAATTCCTTACGCTGTTGCTCTTATCAACGAACAAATAGTTCCATTATTTGAACAAGCTTACCCAGAGGCACAGATTCGCTTAGTGTTAGATAAAGTTTTAACTCTAGCCTCTGAACAAGGCGTAGGTCAGGCACCACAAGAAATAATAGAACCAGAGGAAGAAGAAGCTGTTACCGCACTTGAAGCTGGTGATTTTACAACAGCTGAAGCTGCGTATAAGAAACTTTTATCCCGTAAACCAACTGATTCCTTTGCAAAATTAGGTTTAGCACAAACACAACTTCTTATTCGAACCGATGGTTTGATTCTAGAAGCAGTAATTGAAGAGGCAACTCGTAACCCAACAGACATCACGCTTGCCTTAAAAGCAGCCGATATGGAGATTGTAAATGGGGGAGTAGAGGCGGCTTTCACGCGTTTGCTGAATGTAATCAAGCAAAGTTCGGGCGAGGATCGTAATAAAGCTAAAGCTCACCTACTATCATTATTTGCACTTGTAGATCCATCTGACCCACGATTGACTTCGGCCCGAATCGCCCTTGCGAACGCACTATTTTGAAATGAAAACCCTTAGCCCTAAGAACGAGCTTAATTATTTAAGGCTCCTCTTCTTTACCTTTGGCCTTGGAATTATGTCCTGGGTTCCGCGATTTCCAGAAGTCAAAGCTGCACTACGCCTGACCAATGGTGGCTTCGGCTCACTTATTAGTACTGGAGCATTAGGTTCACTTATTTCATTGCTAACCGTAGGACACATAGTGCACAAAATTGGTGCTAAAAAAGTATTGCACGTTGCTTCCTTCTTTCTCATGGCAACTCTGATCATTCTCTCCAGTACACATTCGGCGGTTATATTTTTCTTTGCAAATATAGTTTTTGGCGCAGCTATTTCTGCTTTTCATATTGCCATCAATTC
>CAIMUD010000192.1 GCA_903844585.1 uncultured Actinomycetes bacterium
CATCGGCGATTAACAATGTTTTCAATTCATGGTAGTTTTCTATAATTCCGTTGTGAACTAAGGCGATTCTGTCTTTATTGTCGTGGTGAGGATGGGCGTTAATGCTTGTTTTTCCACCGTGTGTTGCCCAACGGGTGTGTCCAATTCCAGAGTGAACCACCGGAAGATTTGCTGGAAGTGCGCCTTCTAGATTTGCAAGTTTGCCCGCACGCTTTTCCACAAATAGTGAACCTGGTGTACCTAGCGCAATACCTGCAGAGTCATAACCGCGATATTCAAGTCTGCGAAGACCTTCAATAAGTGGCGTGATTGCAGACTGTGGCCCTGTGTAACCCACAATTCCGCACACGCGATTTACCTCAGTTCTTGTTCGACGACTTTAGCTAGGCTCGTTGCAATTTCTTTCGCAAGGCTATCACTTTGGGCTTCTACCATCACGCGGACAAGCGGTTCTGTACCAGAAGCGCGCAGTAAAACTCGCCCTTTGCCACTTAAAGAAAGTTCGGCTGCAGAAACTGCCTCTTTGATTTTCTTTGAACTATCTAATTTTTCTTTAGCAACGTCTTTAACGTTGATGAGAATTTGCGGGAATCTCTGCATTGCACTTGCGAGTTCGTTGAGTGACTTTCCAGACTTAGCAACTTCTTGCGCAAGTGCAAGGGCTGTCAGAATTCCATCACCCGTGTTTGCAAATTCGCGCATGATTAAATGACCTGATTGTTCGCCGCCAAGTGAGAAATTATTTTTGAGCATTTCCTCAAGTACATAACGATCTCCAACAGCGGTCGTGACAACTTTGATGTCAGCGTCTTTCATTGCCTTCATAAATCCAAGATTGCTCATCACTGTTCCGACGATTGTATTATCGGTGAGTGCGCCGCGTTCTTTAAACCCAAGAGCAAGAATTGTCATGATTACATCACCATCAACGTCGTTGCCCTTTCCATCGATAGCAAGGCATCGATCTGCATCGCCATCATGTGCGATACCAAAGTCTGCGCCTTCTTTTGCAACTGCTGCGCGCAACTTATCCAGATGGGTAGAGCCGCAGCCATCGTTAATATTCCAGCCATCTGGAGCGTTATAAATCGCGACTACTTCTGCGCCTGCTCGTCGTAGGGCTTCTGGTGCAACAACTGATGATGCACCATTTGCGCAATCAACAACAATCTTTAAACCTTTTAGTGGCGTCTTAACTGATGCCAAAAGATGCTTGAGATACCGCTCTGTTGCGCTCTTGTCTTCAATAGCGCGGCCGACGCTTTTACCAATTGGGCGCTCCCAATTAACTCCAGATTTAAGTTCGTTTACTCGAACTTCAATCGCAGCTTCAATAACATCATCTAACTTTTCTCCGCCACGTGCAAAAATCTTGATTCCGTTATCCGGCATTGCATTGTGAGATGCCGAAATCATGACGCCAAGATCTGCGCCACTTTGCCCTACAAGATATGCGATTGCTGGAGTTGGAAGAACGCCTACTCGGTAGACATCAATACCTGCGCTAGTTAAACCTGCAACAACTGCAGCTTCTAGAAATTCACCTGAAGCGCGCGAATCTTGTCCGACTATTGCATGTGGACGTTTGGAGTTTGAGCTGTTATTTGCAAGAAGAATATGTGCAGCAGCCACGGCAACGTTTAAGGCCAACTCTGCTGTTAATTCGCGATTAGCTAAACCACGTATTCCATCTGTTCCAAATAGCGCCATAGATTTTGCGCTCTTTAAATTAACGCTTGCTGTATTGCGAACGCTTACGAGCCTTCTTCAGACCGTACTTCTTACGTTCGATAACACGTGCATCACGTGAAAGGAATCCAGCCTTCTTGAGCGCTGGGCGATTAGCTTCTGTATCAATTTGGTTAAGTGAACGAGCAACACCAAGTCGAAGCGCACCAGCTTGGCCAGAAACTCCGCCACCATTGATGCGAGCAAAAACATCATAAGCATCTTCTGCACCAACTGTGCGGAATGGCTCTGATACGAGTTGTTGGTGAACCTTATTTGGGAAATAGTCTGCGAGCGCTTTGCCGTTTACAACCCAACGACCTGTTCCTGGAACAAGGCGAACACGTGCAACTGCTTCTTTACGGCGACCAATTCCAGCACCTGGCGCCTTGATTGCTGGGCGATTAGTTGCTGCAGCTGGTGTTGATGAAGAGTAAGAAGTAGGAACTTCGTTTTCGTCTAAACCGTCGTTATAAGTTGTATCTGACATGTCTTTAATTATCCCTTACTTAACGATCTGTGAAACTTGCTCGAATTTATATGGCTGTGGTGCTTGTGCTGCGTGTGGATGTTCTGAACCTGCGTACACCTTGAGTTTTGAAGCGATATCCCGACCAAGACGATTCTTTGGAAGCATGCCCTTGATTGCTTTTTCAACTGCACGTGTTGGGTGCTTTTCCATAAGCTCGCCGTACACAGTTGAAGTTAAACCACCTGGGAAACCTGAGTGGTGATGTGCAAACTTTGTAAGCGCTTTGTTACCGGAAAGTGCAATCTTCTCTGCGTTAATAACTATGACGAAGTCGCCCATGTCCATGTGTGGTGCAAAAGTTGCTTTGTGCTTTCCGCGAAGAAGAACGGCAGCATGAGTTGCAAGGCGGCCAAGAACCACATCTTGTGCATCGATAACGTGCCACTTACGGACGACGTCGCCTGCCTTCGGACTATATGTACGCATGCTTTTTCTGCCTTCTTGTTGTTTAGAACCTTGGTATGTGGTGCGGCGCTTTTACCCATGTGAGCGAGCTTGGCGCAGATGAGTAAGGGTACTAGCCGCGTTGCGAGGGGTCAAAATCGCCTAATTCTGCCCATATTCACGCTCAGCTAATTGTTCTCTTCCTCCCGACGAGCCACTGATTTTGCAGCCCTTACGAGCAACTCTGCCGGTGTTGGGTAATCGACTCGACTAAGAGTCAACCCACGGGCTGGAAAGACTAATGAATCACTGACTCTCTCACGGTTAGCCAAAAGTGTTTCGATCCATGAAGGTTCAAATCGCCCATCTGCAACGCACACAACCGCTCCAACCAGATTGCGAACCATCGAATAACAAAATGCATCGGCAACAACGTCAGCAACCAAATAGCCCTCTGAATCTCGCACCCATTGATACTTTTCTAGAGTCCGTACGGTGGTACCGCCTTCGCGGAATTTGCAGAAAGCAGCAAAATCATGGGTGCCTAGCAACAGTGTGCTCGCTTGGTTCATGAGATCTACATCGAGTGGGCGATACCAACTTGATGTATTAAATCGAGCTAGGGGCTGGATTACTTTATTTGAATCAAGAATTCTGTATTGGTAAAAACGACGAAGCGCTGAAAATCTTGCGTGGAAAGCTGGCGGTGCAACTTCGATTTTATTGATGCGAATATCTTCATCTAGCAGTCTATTTAATTTATAGGCTAAATCATCTAGAGCAATATTCTCTGGGACATCGACATGAATTACCTGACCAGTGGCATGTACCCCGGCATCTGTTCGCCCCGCAACAATTGTTTCCACTTCCGTACGTGAAATTTTGCTAAGTGAGGCTTCGATAAGCGCCTGAATAGTGCGGCGATCTGGTTGCGTTGCCCAACCCGAAAAGTTTGTTCCATCGTATGCAAGATCAATGCGTAAACGAAGAAACCCACTCTCAGGGTAGAGAGTGGGTTCCGTCATTTAATTAGAGATTTCTAAACGCGCCAGTTGGCTTAGTTATCTTTCTCAGTAAGAACTTCGATGACAGCCATTGGAGCGTTGTCGCCCTTGCGTGGTGCAATCTTTGTAATGCGTGTGTATCCACCATTGCGTGCTGCAAAGCGTGGACCGATAACTGTAAAGAGGTTGTGAACAACGCCCTTATTTGCAATGCGCGCCATAACTTCACGACGTGCAGGAAGGTCGCCCTTCTTTGCGAATGTGATCAATTTTTCAGCAAGTGGACGTAGGCGCTTAGCCTTTGCCTCAGTTGTTGTGATCTTTCCGTGTTCGAACAACTGCTCAGCAAGTGTACGAAGGATAAGACGCTCGTGTGATGGGCCTGAACCCAGACGAGGACCTTTAGTTGGTTTTGGCATTTTTTCTCTTCCTTCTACTTATGCTTGATCTGCATCGACGAAATCATCGTCTGATGCGTTGTAGTTCTGATGTTTGGTTGGATCAAATCCTGCTGGACTATCCTTAAGTGACATTCCCATTGAGACAAGCTTTGCCTTGACCTCATCGATTGATTTTGAACCAAAGTTACGGATGTCCATAAGGTCTGCCTCTGAACGATTTACTAATTCACCGACTGTGTGAATGCCTTCGCGCTTCAAGCAGTTGTATGAACGAACTGTGAGATCGAGATCTTCGATTGGAAGAGCAAGATCTGCAGCAAGAGCAGCATCCATAACAGATGGCCCCATCTCGATACCTTCAGCATCAAGATTGAGTTCGCGTGCAAGACCGAAGAGTTCAACAAGTGTCTTTCCAGCTGATGCAACTGCATCGCGTGGCTTCATTGATGGCTTTGTTTCAACATCAACAACGAGACGATCGAAGTCTGTGCGCTGTTCTACACGAGTTGCTTCGACCTTGTATGTAACCTTCAAAACTGGTGAATAGATTGAGTCAACAGGAATGCGACCAATCTCTGCTCCAGCTTGCTTGTTCTGAACTGCAGTCACGTAA
>CAIMUD010000193.1 GCA_903844585.1 uncultured Actinomycetes bacterium
CCCCTGTCAGTAAAAAAACCACCTGAAAGTCCTGCGCCATTACTTGTTAACCAACCATTTCGTCTTGCAACCTGTACTGCTGTATGCACGATAGAAACATCGACTCCCAGTAGCTCTGCCGTTCTTGCTGAGAGTTTTCGATTTCCACTTGACTGCAACATTTCATAGACCTTTGCAATCAATATTGCGTCTTTAGATTTCGAGCCTTCTTTCCGAATTTCAGATTCTGTATCCCATCGGTAACCATCATTTAGGTTCACGGACTTACTAGTAATTTCTTCAACTAGTTGAATCTTCTGATTCTTCTTCTGGCCAATTTGTGCATTGATTCGCGAAATAATTTCTGAATGCTCATCAAGAAGCTGGCCCGTTGGAAGAGTGCGGAAAAGCGTTGCCTTGAACCCACTTGCATTGCTCGGCAGTTGGCGACGATTGCATAACTTAAGACGGAGACCCTCTTCTTCTTTCGAAGGCTTAGGTGTTGAAGGTCCTATTAGTTGGAGTTCAACCGAGACGGCCTCGCGCCCTGCATGAGTGGACTTGGAGTGAATCCACACTCGGACATCCCCCTCGTCGTGCCATGTGAGGACATCATTTAGACGCTCGCTTGAACTGCCTGAGTAGACGTATCCAACGTTATTCATAGATTTCCAATCCGATGGTTTGCATATCGTTCGTACTAAGGCTACCCTGAGTCCAAAGCAAATGCAAACCCTAGGAGGTTGAATGTTTCAAATGGATTTGATGATGGCAGGAAGCGACGACTGGATGTCTGTTGACGAGTGCGCTGAGCACCTCGGAAAGTCGGCCCAATGGGTCTATAAAAATCGAGACAAACATGGCATCCCCTACACACCAGTCGGAGCTTCTCTCCGATTCAAGAAGGCTCTCGTGAATGGGTGGCTCGAACAAAAGTCACAGACCATTGAGAAAACTAAGGTCAAAAAGCAAACGATTCAAAAGATAATTCTTTAATCTCAGGAGCAGTTTTAAATCACTTCGGGAAACGATTTTCACGCGTATCTATTATAGAACTTACGCTCTCACAGGCCAAAGCCAAAAAATCGTCTGCCAGAACAACTGGGAATATTTAACTAATGCACACGAAGTGCATTAGTTGGAGGAATTAATGTCCCGCTGGTACACCTTTGAAGAGATATCTAATGAATTAGGCATTCCTATCAAAAGCATCTACTTCTATCACGAACGTGGTGATGGACCTCGAGTACATAAATTCGGCAAGCACTTGAGAGTCCTTGATACGGACTTATTGCAGTGGCAGGAAAACCAACTACTTAAAAAATAAAACCGCCCTGGCAGGGGCGGCCTTTAGATATGGAGTAACAAGCATGAGTATATCATCAACAAGACAATCACTAGAAGAGTCTGCGCATCGAAACACATGGGCGTCAATTCTTGAACCAGTGGGATACAAAGGAAGTGAAATAGACAAGTTAAAAACTGGTGAAGTGTTAACTGAGTGGGTCTATGAAAGAAATGGTCTCTTCTCCTCAATACAAACCTGGAGTGAATTTGAGGATGGGATTATCACCGACTTTGCACATCGCGGGAAGCGCAAGATTTCAAAACTCGATGCAATTTTGCGACTTCGAGCTGGAGGAAGTTTCAGTGTTGCTAAGAATCTTCTGAACGAAGCTGTAATTCTTGGCGAAAACACTATGGACCGTATTGGGCGTATAAATTGGAGTGAATACTTGCTATCTTCGACAGAAATGAAACCTGAGGAGCTCTACTACTCAAATGAGGTTTTTGCATCACAAGTGGACGGCGATTACACAAGTTTTCTCGCAAAAGATTTAGCGAAAACTAAATTTGAGGAGTCAAAATTTGCCCAAGAAGGAGAGCCCGTTAAAGCCATTTCTCTTCGCGAATTACTTGCCACGGCAATTCCAAAGAGCAAATGGTTAGTGGAAGGTCTTCTCATGAAAGCAGGAAAGATATTCTTCGCAGCTCAGGCAAAGGCGGGGAAAACAACAGTCACGCTTGCGCTTCTCAAAGCACTAGTTGATGGAATCCCTTTCCTGGGGAAATTCAAAGTCGAGGTGCCTGAAGGCCGTATCGGCTATATGAACCTAGAACTCACGGAAGGCCAAATGCAAGAATGGGTCGCACGTCAATCTATACAGGACATAGACAAGGTTCATTTCTGGAATCTTCGAGGAAAGCCAAACCCATTCCGTTCGGCAGCTTCACGTCACCATCTCATCGAAGAAATTCAAGAGCTTGGCATAAAGACATTAATAATTGATACATTTGCAAAAATCTTTCCAGGAGAAGCAAATAACAATTCTGAAGTGAATCGATTTCTCATAATGCTTGATGATGTTCTTGACCGTGCTGGTGTTGAACAGTTGGTAATGCTCGTCCACGCTGGCAATGATGCCTCCAAGATTCGTGGTGCGACGGCTCTCACAGACCATCCAGATGGCATTTGGTACCTGATAAATGATGACCAAAAGAATCGCTACTTCAGTGCAATTGGACGAGATATAGAAATCTCTGAAGGTCAGATTATCTTTGATAAAACTACATCTGAGTTATCTTTTACTGGAGCAGGTAAGCGAGCTACTAGAGACCTTAGTTCACGAGAGAAAATCATCGAGTTCGTCAAAGCTAATCCTGGAAGCAACGTTTCGGCGATTGATGAATCAATTGGTGGACAAAAGGCTTTCAAAATCAAAATTAGAAAGCAACTCGTAAAGGAAGGACTTTTAACTGTTCGCAAAGGTCCAAATAACGCCTCTCAGTACTTCGCAGCATAGGAAATAGGTACCCGTGATTCCAAGTGGTAGTAGTAGTAATACCCCTTTAGGGGTTACTACTACCACTACGGAAACCGCTACGGAAACCACCACTGAATCCGTTACCAAAAGTAGGTCAACAACCCCATTCTGCTTGGGGTGTGGGGATTGGGTTGAGGCAGCGGATGACATGAATGTCTCACCTTGGCAATACTGCAAATGGTGCACGCCGAAGAAGCCAACGAAAACCAGAGTTACGAAAAAGAGTAGAAAATAACCAAAGTGCCTCCACTTAGGTTACGTGATTCTTCTGACTCTGATTTTTGCGGTTTCGGGCTATTTCAGTAAGGCCCCTTGTAAAAAAGGCCAATTTAGAGTCTTAAAACTGATTCTGGATTAGGTAAAAATCAGGCCTGAAAACTAAAAAGTAAAAGCCTCACTCACTCCAAAGTTTGGCGATAACCGATTGTGTTCTGGCTTCGTAAGTTTCTATAAGTTTTCTGGCTGACTCAACTTGAACAAATTCTTCTCGAATCTCCTCAACTAATCTAC
>CAIMUD010000194.1 GCA_903844585.1 uncultured Actinomycetes bacterium
AATCGTAAATGAGACACCATCCACTGCCTTGATGTCCCGAGACTTTAAAATTCCGGCACTTCCTTTAAAATAAACTTTCAGGTCTGTCACTTCAACAAGTGGTATCTGATTCATCGTCATGGCGAAACTCTTTTAAGAGGGTTGTGACAAGCAACTTCTTGATCTGCATCTGATGAGATTTCAAGTTTTGGGATATGCGATAAACAAATATCTGAGGCATGAGTGCAGCGGGGTGCAAATGAGCAGCCAAGATTTATTTTTCCTGCAATTGGTGGACTTCCTGGAATCGTCTGTAGTCGTTCACGTGAGGTATCAAATAAATCTGGGACTGAAGCAATTAATGCCTGCGTATACGGATGCTTTGGAAAATTTAAAATTTCATTTACAGGGCCTGTCTCAACAATCCTGCCATCGTACATAACAATTATTCGGCTACAAAAATTGGCCACCACTGCAAGGTCATGACTTATTAATAGAACAGCAGTTTGATTCTCTGTAGAAATAGACTCAATTAAATCTAAAACTTGGGATTGGATAGTCACATCTAAGGCTGTAGTTGGTTCATCTGCAATCAAAAGTTTTGGCTTGCAACTTATAGCAATAGCAATAGCCACGCGTTGTCGCATTCCGCCTGAAAGAGAGTTCGGATATTGATTCATAGTCCGCTTTGGATTTGGTAAACCTACAGATTTTAAAAGATTAATGCTTTCAATGCGAGCTTCAGATTTTTGCATTCCTTTGTGATGAATCAACATTTCGGAAATCTGAACACCAATTTTAACTAGGGGATTCAAACTAGTTAATGGGTCTTGCGAAATTATCGCAATTTCTGATCCGCACCAATCAATTTTACTTTCGGAATCTGAAATATTGCGTTCTTCTAAAAGCACTGTTCCCGAAGTGATTTGTCCAGGCTTTGGTACCAGTTGCATGATTGCACGAGAAGTAAGCGATTTACCCAATCCTGATTCACCAACAAGTCCAACTCTTTCTGCAACATCAATCGAAAAGGAGATGGAATGGACGACTTCGTCCATTCCATCTCTATTCGGGAAACCAACTGAAACTGAATTGACCCTCACAACAGTAGGAATACGATTTACTGTTGAATCCAATTTCACTTTTCTCCTTAATTTATCTTGATTTAGAAATACAGATTTGTATTAACTCTTTAGTGAGTAATTACTAATCATGTATCCCCAAATTGGATTTTCAACGAAGTTTCCAACATTCTTTCCATACACGGTGGTGTTCTTACCGAAGTAAAGAGGAACGACTGGATTGTCCTTTTGCATCAATTTTGCAGCGCTTTCGTAAAATGACTGAACCTTGTTTGGTTGTGCCAAGCCGTCGTTAACCAAATTATCGAATTTCTTATTGCAATAGAACGGATAGTTTTGACCACCCGGAATTGCAGATGCGCAACCAAGAAGTGCTTGGAAGAAATCGCTTCCATCTGGATAATCAGCAATCCAGAATGTGAGCGTCATCGGAGTTGTCTTTGGTGTTGCGGCTAGTCCGAAGAATGTGCTCATCTGGACAGCTTTAACATTAATTTTGATTCCGATTGCTGCTAGTTGTTGCTGAATCACAACGTCTAGGTTTGTCCAAGGTTGTGTATTCCAGCTGTACAGATCTGTTTTAAAGCCCTTTGGATACCCTGCTTCTTTAAGAAGAGATTTGGCCTTAGCAACATTTAATGGATTTACCATGCTCTTAGTTACATAACCAGTAACTCCAGGTGGGATAAATCCAGTTGCAGGATCGCCTTGTCCGTTAACTGCACGGAGTAATGCAGCTCGATCGATTGCATATGAGACTGCTTCACGAACAAGTGGGTTATTAAATGGCTTCATCTTGGTATTAAGTGTTAAGAAGTAAGTTGAGAGACCAACACGGTGGCTAATCTGACT
>CAIMUD010000195.1 GCA_903844585.1 uncultured Actinomycetes bacterium
CACCTTTGAACTTATCTTTTTCAATATTTATAATAAAATTAGATCCATTTTCATAATATGTAAGCTCTGATTTTAAAGTATCAACTGCCAAAATTCCTTTTTCTCCTATTATTTGGATACTTCGCTCTTTGAGCGGACTTAGCCAATTCACTACGTGATTAACGATTACACCAGATTCCAAGGTGCCTGAGATAGAAATTAGGTCTTCGTGTGAACGCCCTGACCGAAATGCAGAATTAGCGCTAACACTTTGGTATCGAGATTCAACAACCCAAGATGTTAGATCAATGTCATGTGTTGCCAAATCCAGCACTACGCCAACATCTGAAATTCTAGACGGAAAAAATCCTTGGCGTTTGGTTGAGATTTGATAAATACTTCCAAGTAAACCGTCAGAGATTTTTGTCTTAGCCAACTGCAGTGCAGAGTTATATCTTTCAATCTGACCAATTCCTGCTTTAATTCTACTTTCCTGAACTGATTTTATAATTTTCTTAGCCGAGTTCGAGTTAAAAGAAATTGGTTTCTCAAGTAAAAAAGGGATTTTCTGTTTACTTAGCCATAAGGCAATTTCTTCGTGAAAGGCTGTTGGTGCAGCAACTACGCAATAATCTAGATTCAGTTTTTTGATTTCGTCTATATCCGCAAAAATCGGCGCTTCAATTTCTGCCGCTAGATCTATAGCTTGTGGATCGACAATTCCAATTAATTCAATTCCCGCAGTTGAACCAAGAACTCGAAGATGGTTCTTGCCCATTACTCCAAGTCCGATAAGTCCAACTTTTAACATTATCTTAATTCCGAAAGGTGACTATTTACCGAGCGAGCAATGCGGTCAAGATTAGATTTTGTTAAAGAAGGGTGAACCGGCAAGGAGAGAGCTTCCTGGGCTGCTTTTTCCGTTTCTGGTAACGCAATATTTTGATTAAAAGATGGAAGACGATGAACTGGGACTGGATAATAAATTCCATTTCCAATTCCATCTGCGTTTAATTTATCAGCAAGAGAATCTCGGAACTTTTCAACTCGAATTGTGTATTGATGAAAAACATGTCGGTAACCATTTGGAATATAGGGAGTTTCGGCCTCTGTTATGGCTTTGTTTAAATAGATTGCATTGAATTCTCTTTTTTCAGTCCATTCTTCAACTTTCTTTAACTGTTCAACACCAATAGCAGCGTGGATATCCGACATTCTGAAGTTATGGCCTGCTATTTCGTTGTGATAACGCTTTTCCATCCCTTGATTTCTAATCAGGCGTGCAGTCCTGGAATGAACAGCATCTTTATAGACCACCATTCCGCCTTCACCGCTAGTCATATTCTTGGTCGGATAAAAAGAAAACACTGCAACATCACCAAAAGTGCCTGCGGTTTGGCCGTCAATGGCTGATAAATGCGCTTGGGCAGCGTCTTCAATTATAAATAAATTATGTTTTTTGGCGACTTCAATGATGTGCTTCATGTCAGCGCAGAGACCATAAAGATGAACAGCCATAATTGCTTTGGTTTTTGGGGTGATGAGTGATTCGATCAATTTGAAATCTAAATTAAATGTTTTTCGGTCGATATCGATAAAAACTGGTTTTGCACCACATAGCGCAATTGAATTTGCAGACGCAGCAAAGGTAAATGAAGGGACGATTACTTCATCACCCTGACCAATACCCAAAGACATAACTGCGGTTACAAGACCAGAAGTGCCTGAATTCACGGCAACACAATCTCTGTCACCAACAAACTTGGAAAAACTAGATTCAAACTCTGCTACTACAGGGCCTTGCGCTAAGTTTCCAGAGTCTAGAACTCTCAGAACGGCTCTCTTTTCATTGCGTCCAATAAGTGGTTTGGCCAGCGGAATGTTTTTATCTTTCATCCTGAGCCCTCAATTTTCCTGACTCTTCTAAATACTCATTCTTCGTAATCGGACAAATAAATTTATTCTCTTGATCTTTCGATTTATCAAGCTTGGAACCTGATTTTCCTACCCAACCGATTTGCTTTGCAGGATTTCCAACTACGAGAGCAAAGTCAGGAACATTCTTAATGACAACTGCACCAGCGCCAACCATTGCCCATGAACCGATTGTTACGGGTGCAACACAAATTGCACCAGCGCCAATGGATGCCCCGTAGAGAATTTCAACTCGTTGAACTTTCCAATCTGTCGCGCTCTTCTGAGTTCCAGTTTCATTTATCGCACGTGGATTCAAATCATTTGTGAGAATCGCGCCAGGTCCAATAAAAACACCATCTGCAATAACTGCTGGTGAATAAATCAGTGCGTTATTTTGCACTTTACAATTTGCTCCAATTTGGACATCTGTGTCTATGTACGCACTTCTGCCAATAATTGTTTTGGATCCAATTCTCGCGCCAGATCTAACTCGGGCTAACTCCCAGATTTTTGAACCACTTTCGATGACTGCGCCTTGATCCACGTCCGCTTGGGCGTGGATAAAAGTTTCTTTACTGTCGCTCATCATTTCTTAATCTTAACCGTAACCGTTTGAAATACAGAGTCTATGAGTGGGCCCAGACGGGCTCGAACCGTCGACCCACGGATTAAAAGTCCGTTGCTCTACCGACTGAGCTATAGGCCCCAAATTGTTTATTGCTTTGTACTTGCGGAATCCTAGCCGAAAATTATCGCCCCTTTGACGCACGCATTAAGCGGTCACGGATGGCAATTGCAAGCCCATCACCGCTGGGTTGGATTACTGCAATCGCTTTGAGCCCTTGTGCATCTCCATTTCGAAGTGCTGAATAAAGCACTCGTGCATATTCATCTGTTGTCTGTGGGGACGCCAAACGAATTGCACCAGATGGTGTTGCAACATCTGCAGGTGCAATAAATCCCTGTCCTGCACTTGCTTGCACATCA
>CAIMUD010000196.1 GCA_903844585.1 uncultured Actinomycetes bacterium
AGTTGAATTAAATTTGGCTATTTATTTGTAGCGCGTACTAGCAATAAGTACATTTGACAACCAAGACAGTAATTAAATGCAGCATTTAAGAAAGCTGCAGCAAGCGCAAATGAAACAGCAACAGAAAAGAGGGCGTTAGAACCTGTTACCGATCCAATAAGCGCCGCTACTGCAAAACCGAGTCCAACAGCTTGTGCAAAACGTGGAGGACGAACATCTTCAAATGTCGGCGCTGACTTCAAACGCGACTTCACTAAGTTTTTAAAGATAAGCGCATAGGGAGTGAATTGCGGTCCACGTATGGCACCAATAGTAAAGACAGCCGCTTGAAAAGCAATTACCCAAAAGTTATTTGTTACTAGCGCAATCGCTAAAACAATTACTGTCAGTGATGCTGAAAAGCGTGGGCCACGTGCATCAATTGATACAACTGGTTGTGCGCTTTGAGTTGATGTCATGTGCGAAAGAATAAAGAAGCAAAAGCTAAAACACTAATCGCCAATTATTCGCAGAAGCGAATAGTTAATGAATAGCGTTTAGTGCGTGCGTAACTTGGCTGCGTTTTGGCGTACCCATTGCACGGCCTACTTCAACCCCATCGCGGTTTAAGAACAAGGTTGTAGGTGTAGAGAGAATATTGAGCTGGCGCACAAGATCAAGGTTTGATTCTGCATCGATATGTGAATATCGAACATCTGGAAGTGTTTTGACCATATCTTCAAGAATCAACTGAGTCGCACGACATGGGGTGCAGAACGCCGATGAAAATTGCACCATCGTCACTCGCGAACCGAGTTCGCTACCAATTGCAGCAGGGCTCAGCTGTGGCCCATTGATTGTCTTCTTACGGCGAAATTCACCACGAGTGCGGGTAAACCAGAGACCGTATGCAGTGGCTACTGCCAGCACAATGAGAAGTGGTGCGAATGAATTCACACGAGTATTCTCTCACCATGGCCAAGGTACTTCTACTCACAAATACTCTTGGCGCGAGCGCAGAAGTTCTTCCAGCACTTGCTCTCCTGCAACATCAAGTAAAAATTCTTCCGGCAGAAGCAAGTGTGCTTGTTGATTCACCGGTAATGGATCTTCTCTTTATTGATGCTCGTCGTGATTTACCAACTGTTAAAGCACTTACACGTCTACTTTCATCTACTGGAGTTGGCGCACCGGTTATTGCAATCACAACTGAAGGTGGCCTCTCTGCAATGAGCGCCGACTGGGGAGTCGACGATGTCATTCTTGATACCGCAGGCCCTGCTGAAGTAGATGCACGAATTCGTCTTGCTGTTGGAACTTTCCAAGCACTACTTGAATCTTCTGACCCCACTGCAACAGAGATTCGCCAAGGCGATGTAATTATCGATGAAAGTACTTACACAGCAAAGATAAAGGGTCGCTCACTTGATTTAACTTTCAAAGAATTCGAACTCATTAAGTTTTTAGCACAGCACCCAGGTCGAGTATTTACTCGCGCACAACTACTTCAAGAAATTTGGGGCTATGACTATTTCGGTGGCACCCGCACGGTAGATGTTCATATCCGCCGCCTTCGCGCAAAGCTTGGTCCCGAGTTCGAAGCAATCATCGGAACAGTGCGAAACGTTGGTTATCGATTTACTATTCAGCAAGGTGGCAAAGAAAGCCAAGTCACCGAATTAGTTTAAGTAGCAATTCTTATGCGCCACATCGTAAAGATTCACCGCTCACTTCTTGAGCCACTTCCAGCACCACACAGCACTTACACAATTCGAACATTTACCAATTCAGATAAAGGTAATTGGCTAGAACTCAACAATAAAATTTTCACCCGCCACCCAGATCAAGGAAATTGGGCAATGGCTGATTTAGAAAACCGCATGGCCGAACCTTGGTTTGATCCTGAAGGTTTTTTCTTAGTAGTTGAAAAAGAAAAAATAATTGGATTTTGCTGGACAAAGATCCACCGCGATTTAGTAAACCAAGACCCCGTGGGTGAGCTTTACGTAGTAGGGGTCGACCCCGATCACACCCACAAAGGCATTGGCCGCGCTGTTTCTATCGCTGCCCTTAACTACTTAACCAATAAAGGCCTCACACGCTCGATGCTCTACGCCGATGCAGATAATCAAAACGGGTTAGCCCTCTACGCGTCGCTTGGATTTAACTAAGTAAATTCAATAAGGTTTGCCTGTACCCAAAAGGAGAAATAGATGAACCTCAAGACCCTCGTAATTGCTCTCGCACTTGTTGCAGGAGTAAATGCAGCCCCAGCACATGCAAATGAGCAACCAGTAGTTGAATCGCTAACTTATTCACCTGGTGAAGTTGATCTTGCTGCTGCAAGCACTGCAGTGACAGTCGAGCTTGTGGTTTCACACCCTTCTGGAATTGAAAATACTTCTACTTACCTAACTCTCTCAAATGGTTCTGCTTCAACCATTTCTGCTTATCTGGTTCGCACAGATAACCCAGCTGATCCAGCGCTAACAAAGGTAACTTTTAAAGCAACCATCAACGTGCCTCGCGATGTAAACCCAGGTGCATACACACCAGCAATCGCTGCTGTACGCAACAATTCATCGGCCGGCTACCAGTATGCAACTTCTACATTTACTCCAACGAAAAATAACTCAGTCGTAGGAGCAGAAACAGCACTTCTTATTCGTAATAACGGTGACCTGAACTTTGATTACCAGACCTACAACGGCCCAACTTATGCAACGAATGCAACTCTTAACTTTACAAATACAGCGAAATACAATTCAAACGGCAAGCCAATCTGGAAGGTCGGCGAAGTATTTAATCCATCTGACTTCTTTGAGTCACGAGTGGCAGGACTAGGTTTTGATGTTTCTTCTACAACTCCAACAGTTTGCTCAGCAGCAAATGGCAAGTTAACTCTTCTTAAAGAAGGTGGCTGCTCGTACTCAGTATTTACCCCAAAAACTAAGGACTACATTTCCAAGAAGTACGACAGTTCGGTGACTATTACGGCTGCCAGAATTAAGCCAGCACTGGTTGTTGACACAGTAACTGCCAAGCTTGCAACTGATGTCGGCAAGACCATCGCCCTAGCAGCCGTTTATAACTATGTCGGCGGACTTGTATTGCCTCAAAGCACAACACCGCTTGTATGTCTTGGTAGTGGAAGTTACGCAAAGTTAGTCGGCACAGGAACTTGTATTCTGACCTACCAAACTGATGCAGATTCTAATTACGCAGCTTCTGATCTTTACAAGCAGACATTCATCGTCGGAACTGCAACACCTGCAGCTACGCCAACTCCAACGCAAGCACCAGTTGTGGTTAAGATGAAAACAATCACTTGCGTTAAATCAAAGAAGAGCACAAAGGGCACCGCAACCAAAAAGGTAACTGGAACAAATCCAAAGTGCCCAACTGGCTACAAGCTTAAGAAATAAGCTCTGCGCACATCTTTCTAAATGCTTTTGTGTGAGCGTCAACATCTGCTTTTGTTGTTGCCGGTGACATCAGCGCCATATTGTGAAACGGCGTAATTAAAAAGCCGTCGTTAAGCATGCGCAGATGAATGTATTGTTCGAGGGCAAAATCGCCCGCATCTGCGGCTTCTTTTCCTGTACGTGGCGCCTTAGGCGAGAACAAGTACTCACCACGTGCGCCTAATCGGTTGCAATGCCAAGGCAAATCAAATTCCTTTATCGCAGCATCTACTCCATCTGACCAGCGATCTCCTAGAGCAATCATGTGCTTAAAGGCTGCGGGAGTTAGGACCTTAGAGAGAGTGGCGCGCATTGCAGCTAATGAAAAAGCATTACCGGCAAGGGTCGATCCAATTCCGCCAGTGTCAATGATTTCAATCCTGACCGCTTTTTTAATTGCAGCAGAGACGCCCTTAGTCATACCAAAGGTTCCTGTCGGTACTCCGCCTGCAATTGCTTTACCAATTGTTAAGAAATCAGGCTTTAGCCCTAGCTGCTTTGTCATCCCACCAAAACCAGCAGAGATTGTGTGTGTCTCATCAATAATTAAAAGTGTGCCGTATTTCTTTGCAAGCTTTTCAACTTCTTTTAAGTAACCCTTCTCCGGAAGCACAATGCCGATATTGGTCATTGCAGGTTCCATCAAGATTGCTGCTACATCACGCTTCTTAAGCGCTTTCTCCATTGCTTTGAGATTATTGAATTCAACAACTCTTGTAGTCACATCAAGTGCGACGGGAGCGCCGATGTTTCCATCGCGCCTAACTGTTTTTCCTCGAGAATCTAAAGTCGCAAAAGTTTCATCTACCGAGCCGTGGTAACACATATCAATTACAATAATTCTGCTACGCCCAGTAATCATGCGCGCGTATCGAATGACGTGGCGATTGGCATCAGTTGCTGTGACAGTAAATTGCCAAAGTGGCAAGCCAAATCTTTTAGCGAGTTCAGCAGCGACAATCGCGGCATCTTTAGTCGGGAGCATCGCCGTTATTCCACGTCCGGCTTGTTCGCGAATTGCTTTTACTGTGGCGCTAGGTGAATGGCCTGTCATCGACCCTGTATCGCCTAAACAAAAATCGATGTACTTATTGCCATCTAGATCAACAAACTTTGCGCCCTTTGCCTTTGCAACAAAGACTGGATGCGGGCCCGGCCACTTAGCCATCCATGACATCGGAACACCTTCGTGCATCACCTTGCTTGCATCCTGAAAAGCTTTAGCCGATTTCTTATGAGTCTTATTAAATCGAGCGGTTTCAGCCTTCATCAGCTGCGCAAGGTGCTTTCGATCTATCTGCTTAGACATTTCGCGATTCTATTTACTCTTCAGTGAAAACGAAAAGAGCTTCCAAGTAGTGCTCGCCACTTTTGATCGTATTTTCATCATCAGTATCTGCTGTCTGCGGGGCGATAAGAATCGCCTCAGAATCCACACTATTTATCGCCCAGAAAGGCGCATCGGATTCGATGGAGATTCGTGCGACGTCTTCCCAAATAATTGCCGGAGTTCCGCGGACCTCTGAAAAGGTTTCATCCCAAGGCGCGGGAGTTGGTGCGTTGAATTCGAGTTCGGCAGATCCACCGCGCTCTAAATCTCGCGCAAACCAAGCATGGGCGCCAATGGCCACTGGAATATCACAATCTGCTGGGTCATATTCAAGTGACCAGCGAATTGCATCATCTAATACTTCAAAACTTTGTTCAAGAGTTGCGCCTTTATATTCCTTGGGTAAATGCAATAGCGATCGCCCCGGACCAATTTCTTGCCATGACCCAGTGCTTAAAAAATTATCAAGTGGAAACCAGCCGAAGTTATTGGGAGTGCCCCGAAAAGGAATTGTAAATTGCATTTCTCGCCAGATCAGGGAAGAAATCCGCCCACCTTGATCTAGATCAATA
>CAIMUD010000197.1 GCA_903844585.1 uncultured Actinomycetes bacterium
ACTTCAATTTCTGGAGCTCCGGCTAAATTCTTAACAGGAGTAACTCGAAGCACGGCGTTGACTACTGATTTATCTAGTAAGTCATTTACTTCAGATGCGATAGCACCCACCGCTTCATCAATTGTTGCGGCGAAGCGATGAGCGCCTCCCCCGCCTTGAGCGAGCGCTTCGAGCAGAATCTCGTCATAGCCATCACCTAGGCCAATAGTTGCCGTGGTAACTTTTTCAGTAAGAGACTTTGATGCAACATCAGTGAAAAATTTTGGATCTTTTTCACCAGCATTAGCATGGCCATCTGAGATAAGCAGGATGGTTGAACCACCACTTGCTTGGATTCGATTAGCTTCACGAAGTCCTAATAAGTAGCCAGCACTGATATCAGTTGAGCCACCTGAGTAAATTTCTCTAATTGCTTTACGAAGCGATGGCATATCGTGATCGCTCATCTTTCGTGTTGGGGCAACTACCAAAGCTGAATCATCAAAGCCAACTAGGCCAAAACAATCCTGCGGTGCTAGGCGATCTACCAACTTAAGTAGTGAGCCTTTAGCTGCATCTAGAGGTTGTCCCTGCATAGATCCGCTTCGATCTAAGACAACCTGCACGGTTTGGCCAGGACGGCTCGCTTGATTGGCATTTTCAGGTGCTGTTAAATCCAGCATCAGTGTTACCTGATCTGTTGCTTCCATGGCGATCATGTCGACATCTAGCAGTGCTTTTACCTTCATGTGGTGCTCCGTTTCTTGGGGTTTTTTGCCCCTCTATATTGGTAAAGGAAAAAATGGGTCAAAAGTCAATGAGAATCTCAA
Source organism: uncultured Actinomycetes bacterium (assembly GCA_903844585.1). The sequence goes on from CAIMUD010000197.1 coordinate 810, forward strand.
ATTGAGCGTGAATGGGCGTGATTTAAGGGGTGCGAAAACCGCTTAAAGCAGAGAGTGGATCTGGGTGTTAAGGCCTGGTTTGGCGGCCTTGCGTGTAGCGAACTAGTTGCGAGTTACTTGGTTTGAAGCTGAGGCGCATACGGGGGTTGATGTGAACATATGTGCCTCCTTTTTCTCTAGATGGTAATTATACCAAAGGGCACTGACATTTTTTGATGCACGAGCTCTTTACCTGGGATTTACATCTCTCATGTCCAAAGCATTTTTTACTTTTTGCTGAATTTGACCAAGTCTGGTTGCCACAATTTTATTGGTTCTATACCCAAGGTGCATGGCAATAGCATGATTGTCATAACCTGCAGCGGAAAGAATTAGTATCTCTTTTTCTCTGAGATTTAAAACATCTAATATCTCGCCAACTGATTCTCTTGCACGCACTAGCACACTTGGAGATCCGGCCGCGTGTGAGAGCATTTCTCTTTCCCATGCCTCATCCGATAATTCACGCATTGAGGCTCCGCCTCGGGCTTGAATCTTTCTAAACCTGTCAATGTATTGGCGTTTTATTGTTAGCGCCAACCAAGCTTCAACATTTGACGGTTTGCTCTCTTGCTCTAAGAGTTTTTCAATCGCTTGCGCAGCGTAATCTTCTGATCCAAGACTGGTATTAACTTTTCTTGCTCTGGATAAACCACGTGCATATTTCAGCCAGATTTCCCATTGATCTTGCGATACTTCGTCTTGCCAGCGAATTTGTGTCATTGGACTTCAGCAATCCGGGGATTCACGATTAAGGCCTTTACATCTTTACCCTGCACAACGCATGCGTTGTATTCATCTGGGTAATCGGATTGGATTTTTTGTTTGTCAAAGACGATTGTCTCTTTTGGTTCTCGTTTCCAAGTGCAAATTCCTTCAATACCCTCGGCTTCACCTGTCATTACCCTCAGTTTTGTATTTGCGAAACTACTTTCTAACTCCGCATATTTTCGGATTTCCAAAACTCCTTGATGTTTGCCATGGAGTAAGAAACCCGTCTCAAGTGAATGATCTGCTTTAGAAATCTCATTCTTGAGTTCAATAATCAATTCGGTCTGTTCTTGACTAATAGATGAGCTATCCACGACCCAATCTTTATTTAACTTGGGCCGAAAAGAGCCTTTTATGGGGATAGGAAAGAGAGATATTGAGAATTTTTTGTAGAGATCTGGATATTTACTTGCAAAAAGTTTTTCATCAAATTTCTTAGCTCCGGGTTTGTTCTGAATTTTAGCTTTGCCCGCAACATCCTCGCCTTTTTCAATTGCCTGATAAAGATAACTTTTGTACTCATCAATAGCCTCATCACAACTTTTTACTACCTCCCTATAATTCATGTAGTTCTGATAAAGCTCTTCAGCAACTGGGTTCGCTGGCAGAGTGACTCCATTACTTGCGATGTCACTAAGTTCTTCAGCACGTTTAAAGTCCTGAATATTCCCTTGCATCGCAGTGGCCAATTCTTCTGCTTTACTTATAGCTTTCTTTAATTCATCATCGGTGAAGCACATCCACTCACCCATAGCCCAGTTTCGTGCGAACAGGTAGTGCAGGCTCGTTTCAACTTCCTCTACAGCTGGCATGTTAAGTTGTTTCTTTATTACAAGTCTGCGTGGATTACCCGTTTGATGCTCTAATAAACGATCTTCAGAATCACGTTCGTCTGACTCGCGGACAATTCCAATTTTATAATAATTAGAACGTTCACCAGTTTTTACATCTTGTTCATTAATGAAATACAACTGCCCCGGGGTAAAAATCATTTGATTAGCCTACTTAACGTCTAACTTGTTGGGTAGTAGTTTTCAGGTTGTAAAAGCTACTTAGTGCTTGTTACGGGGCGCGTGAAGCTTTCCTAAGTTCTGATCTTGAACCTTTCCAACCACATTCAATGCATTCATATTTAGGCATATCGTCAAAAATCACGCAGCCACCGATTGTGTAGATAGCAGGATCGGGTTCTTCCATTGGAAGGCCGTAGAAGATTATGCGTATGCCTGCTTCAGAGAAGCAGTACGGGCAACGTTTGGTGGGCATAAGAAAAAGGTAGAGCCCGGCACTGACAGTGAGCTCGATTGTCAGTGGTCGGGGTTAGGTTTCTAGGGTGTAGCAAGAAATGAGGAGGTATTTGTGGTGAATGTATTGAAATTAATTGGTGTGATTTTGCTGAGGACGTTTGGGTTCTCGATGGTGCTTATAGGAATGAAACAACAATCAGATGGATACGTAGGTTATGGGTACACATCGATTGCTATTGGTCTTGTGGTGTTGTTCTTCTCGTTACGTGGCTGGTTACGGAAACGTAGGGGTTGAAATATGGACTTTGCGATGGAACGTATTTTGAGAATGAAGCCGCATTGTGAAGATGAGGCGTATCTACTTGAGATTGCGTGGATATATAACCGAATTGTTCTTGGTGGTTCAGAAAAACCTGTTATTGATTTGGCGTATGA
>CAIMUD010000198.1 GCA_903844585.1 uncultured Actinomycetes bacterium
ACATTCTTTAGAATAATTTTTGCTTTTTGTTCCATATCAGTCCCAATTCCTCCCGTTTTCAGTCAAAAATACAATTAGGTTGTAAGGAGATGCAGGTCCGAATGGGCAATACCATTCGGACCTGCATCTTTATTTCCTACTTACTTATCCGTTACCCCATAGGGCTGAATCACTTGCATTGGCCTTGGTGATTGTTGGTGATGGCAACAAGTCAGAGAAGGTTCCATTATCTAGGGCAACGATGGTTCCACCGTGTCCGTCAGGACCTACTGCTGGAACCTTGCCAGCCATTGCATCCTTGATATATGAAATACCGAACTTTGCGTATAGATCAAGTGGCTGAGAAATCACAGCGTCGAGAGTTCCGGCGCGTACAGCCTTCAGTGATGCAGGAGAGCCATCAATTCCGACAGAAATGATGTGACCCTTTGAGCCGACCTGAGTCAACTTCTTCTGGGTCTTCATAACTGCTTGAACACCTGCAAGACATACAGATTCGCTACCCATGAAAATTCCGTCAATCTTAGTTGTGCTCAATACAGTTTGAGTAACCTGTGCACAAACATCAGACTTCCACTTCATTGGCTTCGAAATAACCTTAATATTTGGATATTTGCTTCCCATGCAAGTAGTAAAACCGGTTGAGCGATCTTTACCATTAAGTGAAGCAAGATCACCTTGAAGATTTAATACAGTGCCTTTGCCCTTTAGCTTAGTTCCGATGTACTTGCAACCAGCTTCGCCCATGTAGACGTTATTGGCGCGAACAACCATGTAAATCTTTCCTCCTGAAGCTCCCAAGTCAACAGTCACGACTGGGATATTCTTTGCATTTGCTGATTGGATTGCCGGCACAATTGCAGTGCTGTCAACTGGAACAACAATAAGTCCGCCGACTCCGCGACCAATTAAGGTTGCGATATCTGCATTTTGCTTAGCTGCATCACCATTGGCGTCCGTAGCTGGCAATAAGTTCACACCTTGTGAAGTAGCTTGCTGACCGAGTTGCTTTACTAGCTGAACTTGAAATCCATCGGTTAAGAAGGATTCTGAGTATCCAACCTCTGAGCCTGCTTGGGCGTTTACTGGAGAGCAAATGCCAACTGCAAGCACAACGGCAAATACTCCCGCAATGTGCTTTTTAGTTATAGAAATCTTCATAATCATCCTTTCGATTGTGATATGAGTCGCACGATTATTTAACTGGGGCCGAACACTCCTCACGGGTGTGAAGTAGCAGTTGCCAAAATAGACCTAGCCAAAGCAAAAAACAAGGCATTCTCCCGCCCAAACCATGCCTATTAACGAGGGGCTAGCCCCCGACCCGACCACACCAAATAGAGAGGGCGTACCCCAAAAGGTTATTTTGGGTGAAAACCTTGTTATCCCAGCAATTGCCTACATAACATCGAGGATGTTTTTCAGGAATTAAGCCTTAACTCGTGGCTCAGGCAAGACTGCGACAGAGTGACCCGTCTTGTCCTCTGGCATATAGGCGATTGCAAAGGCAAAAGCTCTAAAGGATTCACCCTCACGCGATGGCCAAATAGAGTGAACTGTGTTCCGTGGAATGTGTACGAGATCTCCAGGTCCAATCTTGCGTTGTTCATCGGCAACTTGAACTACAGCCTCTCCAGTTAACATGTAATAAAACTCATGAGAATCATGGATGTGAGGTTCAAGATGTGCGCCGGGCTTTAACTCAAACTCAGAGACATACTCGAGGTAACCATCTTCACTACCTTTGCGTACCGATTCTTTAGGGAACATAAAGTAGGTCAAACACGTTCCGCCATGCTCAATCGTTGGCTCAATCTTTGCGTTTCTAACATCCATTCTCATACACCTTTCCTAGAAAGTCACTGTTAATCGAGACTTTACAAGGAGTGATGGCTGATGTCTATGGTTTTTTTCAAACTTTATTGAGCGTTAGAGCAAAATTTCGATGGGCGCTTCTACCGACTTAATGAACTCCTGCATCCACTGTGCAGCTAAAGCGCCATCAACCGAGCGATGGTCTACTGACAGCACAAAGTGAATTACGTTTACAACCTCTACTCCATCCTCGATCACGACTGCCTCTTTACGGGCTGCGCCAACTGCCAAAATTGCAGCTTGAGGCGGGTTAATAATCGCTGAGAACTCTTCAGTTCCATACATTCCTAAATTTGAGATGCTGATACTTCCGCCATCAATTTCATTTTGCTTCAAAGTATTCGTGTTAATCTTCTCCCGAAATTCGCCTACTTCTGTGGCTATTTCAAAGACCGATTTACTTGCTAAATCCCTCAATACAGGCGTAACTAGACCTCGTGGTCCTGCAACTGCGATTGAGATATCTATCTGATTAAATTTTCGTATCGCATCAGCAGTCCAGTTAACGTTAACGTCTGGAACTTTTTCGAGAGTCCTCGCGGCCAATTTAATAATTAAATCATTTAAAGATACTTTGACTCGACCCGTGGCATTCAAATCAGCCCGAAGCGAGATGATTTTTTCCGCATTGGCTGTGGCTTTGAGGTAAAAATGTGGAATCTCTTGTTTGCTCTGAGTGAGCCTAGAGGCAATTGCTTTTCTAAGCGGTGTATTCAGAATCTCTTCAAAGCTTTGATTTGACGATTTCGATTTAGCTGGAGCGGTGGCACTTGGCGTGCTAGTCGACCGGGCGCCTTCAACGTCCGCGCGAGTGATTCGGCCATTTGGTCCAGTTCCGCTCAACTGATCTATATCTAAATTCATTTCCTTTGCAAGTTTTCGCGCCAACGGTGAGGCAAAAGTTCTTTCAGTGTCGGATCGTGCAATCACTTTTGGTTCGAACGCTTGAGTTTTTACTTCTTGATTTTTAATTTCTTCTGGCGCCACAACTACTGGTGTTGAGGTTTTGGCTGCAGAATTGTCATCTATACCGAGCGAAGCTAGGAGTGCAGACATATCTGCGACTTTTTCTCCTGGATCACCAAGGATTGCGATTGGCGTTCCGACGTCAACTTGATCATTTTCAAATTTGAGTCTTTTTAGAATTACGCCCGCACTCTCCTCTTCAACATCTACAACCGCTTTCTCGGTCTCTACCGCTAAAACAGTTGCTCCTGCTGCAAAATCGATGCCCTCGTCGATATACCACTTTTGAATAATGGCTTCTGTTGAGTTAGCCACAATTTCTGGCATCCGAAGAATTCTTGCCATTCCTATTTCCGCTTCAAATTATTATTGGTGTTCATTTCATTTAGCTTGGTTACAACCTCTTCTGTACGCGCAATGGCAGCACGCTCTAAGACTTTGCTGATGCTTGGGGATGCTTCTTTTCCGGTTATGCGCTCGACTGGCGCATCCAGATAGTCAAAATATCGGCGATTAATCTCATCTGCTAACCATGAGCCATACGAGGTGCCCACTGAGCCTTGTTCGGCTATCAAGACTTTATTAGTTTTTTTGATACTGGCACCAATTGTGTCCCAATCGATGCTCGCACGATCTAGCCAACGAAGATCAATTACTTCGGCATCGATATTGCCTATTTCGGTTACAGCTTCAAGAACATATTTAGTC
>CAIMUD010000199.1 GCA_903844585.1 uncultured Actinomycetes bacterium
CCAAGCGAGGCCGAGGCGACATTAACAACTTGGTAAATTCATCGCGGATACGTTCTGCTGAAATTATGGAAATTCTTCCGGCCATATCTTTCATAGCTTGCAAAACATCTGGTGCGATTTCAAAACCTAATTGGCTGGCAAAGCGCGCAGCGCGCATCATTCGCAGTGGATCATCAGAAAAAGAATTTTCTGCAGTTGTCGGCGTGCGCAATATTTTCTGTGCTAAATCTGCTAAACCGTTATATGGATCTATAAACTCTGGAACTTTGGTAGTTAACTCAAGGGCCATTGCATTGACTGTGAAATCACGTCGTGATAAATCGCCTTCGATATTTTCACCGTACACAACTTCAGGTTTACGACTTTCAGGATCGTAACTTTCGCTGCGATAAGTTGTTACTTCAACTGTGGTGTCACCGCGTTTTCCGGCGACAGTTCCGTATTCAATTCCGGTTTCCCAAATATTTTCTGCCCAAACTTTTAATATCTTCTTCGTATCTTCTGGTTTTGCATTAGTTGTGAAATCTAAATCGTTTCCAAGGCGGCCAAGTAACGCATCGCGTACAGGGCCACCGACTAGTGCGAGTCGAAATCCTTGGGCGGCAAAGCTTTGGGCGAGCGAACTTGCCAGCGGCGCCCGTTCGATGAGTGAGGCGATCGCAACTTCTCCTGCGGCTCCTAATGCACTCGTCACAATAGATAAGATTAGAGCAGTACCCTTACTCCATGACCCCGGCACCTGGTGCGGGCAGCGAAGGTACGAAGAAGAAGCGCAGGCGTAAGCGCCCCGCACATCGCGCCCCACTTTTAAAAGATTCAACCACCCCTGGCGCAGTTGCGCCTGTGCAAAGCTCTGCAAAACGTCCTAAGCCTGCCCCTAAGAGCTACGCCAAACGAGTTGATGAAGTCTCAGCCGGCGGATTGGTCGTAGATCACAGCGGAAAGAACGGTCTATTAATTGGCCGCATCGATCATAAAGATGCATCTGGGCAGAGAATTTTATGGTCACTGCCGAAAGGGCATATAGAAGAAGGTGAAACTCCCGAACAAGCTGCACTTCGCGAAGTTGCAGAAGAGACCGGTATTGAATCGGCGATCGAAAGATCTCTTGGTGTCATTGATTTCTGGTTTATGGCCGGCGGAAAGCGAATTCATAAAACTGTTCACCATTATCTCTTCCGAGAAACCGGCGGCAAGTTGGCGCCACAAGAGAGTGAAGTTGATGAGGTCGGCTGGTTTCCTTTATCCGAAATTGTGGAACGTTTGGCATATCCCGATGAGAAGAAGTTAATTGCACGTACTGAGGCTGCTGCTGAATTGGGTGAGCAATGAAGAGAATTAAATTAGCCTTTTTAACTCTTTTTTTACTCTCTAATTTCTTGCCGCAGGCTAGCGCCGATAAGTCAGTTATTTACTTAGTTAGCAAACCACATCAACTCTTCGATGGAACTTTTAAAGATGATCAACTTGCGACAGATTTATTATCTTCCGGGGTTTTAGGTAAAGCGATTGAGCAAAGTCGAAGTGGTCCACGCACCTGGGTTATAGATGGTGAACTTCTAGATGAAGTTGCAGATATGGCCGATGGTTACAAATTAGAAAATGGTGCTCCACCAATCGGTGTGCTGATTGCAAAAGAGTGGTTATCTCGTTTACAGCTTGTTACATCAGGTGATCAAATAATTGCACTGCCATATGGAAACCCTGATATTGCTCTAGCAAAGAGAGCTGCGCCAAGTGAACTCCGTTTTTATTATTCATATGGATCCCAGCGAGTTTCATTCCATTTAAATAGGCAAATGTCTGCAGAAAATGGCGCTACATGGAATACGGGGAGCTCAAAGTTAAGTGCTCCGCTTCGTAAGAAATACACCGCAAACCGTCAGGTGTTGACCGCACTTTCTTCAGTTGTGAGCGCTCCTGAAGTACAAGCACAACGTGCAAAGCTTGCGATTCTTCTCTCTCCATCTTTAAATAAAGATGAGCGACAGTTATTTTCTTATAACGCTAGCGAAGCCATTGCCGCATCTTTAAATAAGTTACGTATTACTAGCGGTAAATACCAGATTGCATCGGAAACCGGAAAAGTACCCGTAACTGTAATAAATCGGTTTAGCGTTCCGGTTGATATAACTATTAAATTTATGCCGCTTAACTCACGCCTGCAGGTTTCAAATATCGCTACTCTGCAAATTCCTGCAAATTCTCGAACGCAGCTAGCAATGCCTTTTTCAGTGATTGCTCCTGGTGCCACAACTGTCGTCGCACAAATTACAAACAGCAAGGGCGACCGTATTGGTCTCCCGGCAAAACTTGATATTAATATCGCCATTTTCGATTCAAAGGTAACCAGCTTCACAATTGGTGCAGCAGTTCTTTTATTTGTTGCCGCGCTAACCCAAACTATCCGCAGAGTTAGAAGGGGTAGGAAAGAGAAGCAATGACCTGTTTCGCGTCAACTCGTAAAAACTATATAGAAGTGGATACGCTGAGCACATGGTAAAAGATCTTGTAATTGTTGGTTCTGGCCCCGCTGGATACACCGCAGCCATTTACGCAGCGCGCGCTCAATTAAGCCCAGTTGTTTATGAGGGTTCAGTAACAGCAGGTGGTGCGTTGATGAACACCACAGAGGTAGAAAATTTTCCTGGTTTTGTCGATGGCGTAATGGGACCAGATTTGATGGACAGTATGCGAAAGCAAGCTAAGCGTTTTGGTGCAGAACTGATAACAGACGATGTAGTCGAAATGGATTTGTCGGGCGATATAAAAATTATTAAAGATGGTTCTGACAATACCGTGCAAGCTAAAGCGGTAATTCTGGCGATGGGTTCAGCGTACAAAGAGATCGGTTTAACGAATGAGAAACGTTTATCGGGTCGTGGCGTTTCTTGGTGTGCAACTTGCGATGGTTTCTTCTTCCGTGATCAAGTTATTGCAGTTGTCGGTGGTGGAGATTCAGCAGTTGAAGAGGCAACTTTCTTAACTAAATTTGCATCTAAAGTTGTTTTGATCCATCGTCGTGATTCGCTGCGTGCGTCAAAAATTATGGCAGAGCGCGCTATTTCAAATCCTAAAATTGAAATGTTATGGAACACCGAAGTAACTGATGTACTAGGCGCAGAAAAAGTAGAAGGATTGCAATTGCGCAATACAGTTACTGGTGAAGAGTCAAAGCGAGATTTCACAGGTTTATTTGTAGCCATTGGGCATATTCCGCGTAGCGAACTTGTTACATCACAAGTAACCCTCAATGAAGAAGGTTATGTATCTGTCGATGGACGCTCAACTCGTACAAACTTGAAGGGTGTCTTCGCGTGTGGAGATCTAGTCGATTTCACCTATCGCCAAGCGATTACTGCGGCAGGCTCAGGATGCCAAGCCGCCCTTGACGCTGAAAAGTTCCTTTCGCACTAGTAGGCTTCAAATATTAAATTTAACTAAAAAGATCTATAAAGGGAGTAAAGATGAGCGCAGGTAAAGTCACAGCAGCCAATTTCGACGAGATTGTCCTTAAGAGCAGCAAGCCAGTTCTTGTTGATTTCTGGGCTGAATGGTGTGGCCCATGTCGCGCTGTTGGACCAATCCTGGATGAGATCTCCAACGAACACGGCGAAAAACTGACCATCGTAAAGTTAAATACTGATGAAGAATCTGCGATCGCCATTAAATATGGAGTTACCTCAATTCCGATGTTAAATGTTTATGTAAATGGCGAAGTAGTTAAAACAATCATCGGCGCTAAGCCAAAACCAGCTCTGCTTAAAGAGCTAGAAGCCTTCATCTAAAAAATCGTTGAGTTAGATTTATTATGAAAGAACTATCTCCGGATGAGATCCGTTCTTTCCAGCAAGAACGTGGACTACATGTCACAGGTGAATTAAACGATTCAACACTTCGCGCACTAGAAGAAGCTCGTTGGAAGTTAGGTGATCGCTCACTTAATTTGCAACCTTCGCCAATGATGCGTGGTGACGATGTCGCGGCACTGCAGGCGCGTTTAACTGAAATGGGTTTTAATTCAGGCCGCGTTGATGGCATCTTTGGCGAACGC
>CAIMUD010000200.1 GCA_903844585.1 uncultured Actinomycetes bacterium
CCTTGACAGTACGGGCATTGAAAATCTTCATAGATATCAATTTTTGGAGCTGTTGTGAGATCTGCATTAAAAGTAATTCCATAACCATCTTTGACGGAAGCTAGAGCTGGCAGCGCAGCAGAGTTATCAGACTTCTTTGAAAGAAGTGTCGGTACCAACATGAGTAGAACTACCCCGACAATGACAACAACAACGAGGTTACGAGTGAAGTTATCTTTTTTCGGTGCGTTTTGGTCTTTTGTCATTTCTCGCCTTCGTTGTCGTTGTTAGTTCTGATTCTTGTCTAGTGAAAATCTGGTTACAGGGTAGCGAATAAGCAAGAGCGATATCAAAACCAACCCAGAATCCCGCAGAATTTCCGATAGGTATTTTGTCTCGTTTGCTGCTACTTGACCGCCTCCACCGAAGCAGCCGCAATCAATAGTCAGCCCTCGCGCCCATGCCTGTGAAATTGCAACGATAAAAATAAACATAATAAATCCACCGGCCATCGCCATGTATTTTGTGAATGCTCCGATAACGAGAAGCAGCCCTATCGTGATTTCGACATATGGAAGAACGATTCCGAAGAAATTAGCAACGCCTATTGGTAATACTTCATAAGCACGGACCGCCATCTGAGATTTATCTAGAGCGCCCGCTTTTAAATATCCTGCAACAACAAGTACTCCACCAAGGATTAGTCTGGAAACTAGCCCTACCCAAGGTGAATATTTTTCTATTGCGCTCCTCATCGTCCTTCTCGCACTCCTGCCGCTAACTCTTTTGTTAGGTGGGTAACTGCGTCAAGCCCTGATTTTTCATCGCGAGCTTCAAGTAATTTATTGATAAAAGCTGAGCCAACGATAACGCCGTCGGCATAGCCTGCAACACTCTTAGCCTGTTCGCGCGTTGAGACTCCAAGCCCTACTGAAATTGGAAGCTTGCTTACCTTTTTTATTCTCGCAACTAAATCGGGTGCACCCGATGAAACTGCAGCGCGAGTACCCGTAACACCCATGAGACTCGCTGCGTAAATAAATCCACCACATCTATCTGTTACCTGAGGTAAGCGAGCATCCGATGTGCTTGGAGCCACAACATAAATTCGATTGATTCCTGCTTTATCTGTAGCAGCGATCCACCTTGTTGACTCTTCAATAGTGAGATCTGGTGTAATCACACCTGATCCGCCATTGTCGGCGATTGATTGCGCAAACTCTTCTACGCCATATCTTTCAATTGGATTCCAATAGGTCATGACTACTGCAGCAATTCCGAGATCCGTTGCGGTCTTTAGCGCAGCAAATACATCTTTGGCTGAAGTTCCCTGTGCAAGTGATTGTGTCGCCGCTGCCTGAATGGTTGGTCCATCCATAACAGGATCGCTATATGGAAAACCAATTTCAATCGCATCGACTCCCCCATCTGCAAAAGCCTTTATAACTTTCTTGCAACCTTCAACAGTTGGAAATCCAGCAGGAACGTAAGCAATAAGTGCTGCGCGATTTTCATTGCGGACTTTGACGAATAATTGATCTAAAGGCGTTGCCATTTACAAAGAGATTCCAAAATATTGTGCTGCAGTTTGGACATCTTTATCTCCACGTCCAGAGAGATTGATAAGCAAAATTGCATCCGGTCCGAGTTCTTTTCCAACTTTCATCGCCCCAGCAAGTGCATGCGCAGTTTCAATCGCAGGAATGATTCCTTCAGTGCGTGAAAGTAAAGCAAATGCCTCCATCGCTTCGGCATCTGTAATCGCTCTATATTCAGCGCGCCCTATGTCGTGCAGGTATGCGTGCTCTGGTCCAACGCCAGGGTAATCAAGACCTGCCGAGATCGAATGCGACTCGATTGTCTGACCATTGGAATCTTGCAAAACATATGAGCGAGTTCCGTGAAGAACGCCTTGGGTGCCACCAGTAATTGATGCCGCATGTCGTCCAGTTTCAACTCCATCACCACCGGCTTCGAGCCCAATGAGTCGTACTTCTGAATCTGAAATAAAGCGATGAAATATTCCAATTGCATTGGAGCCACCACCTACGCATGCAAGAACTGCATCCGGTAGGCGTCCCGTCAGCGCAAGTACTTGTTCGCGCGCTTCTTCACCAATAATTTTGTGAAAATCGCGAACCATCGTTGGGAAAGGATGAGGTCCAGCTACAGTGCCAAGTAAATAGTGAGTTGTTTCAACATTTGTCACCCAGTCACGCATTGCTTCATTGATTGCATCTTTTAGCGTCTTTGATCCTGAAGTAACTGGAATAACCTCTGCACCGAGTAACTTCATCCGTGCAACGTTGAGAGCTTGACGCTTTGTATCTTCTTCGCCCATGTATACAACGCATTCAAGTCCCATGAGCGCCGCAGCTGTTGCTGATGCAACGCCATGTTGGCCAGCACCGGTTTCGGCGATGATGCGTTTCTTACCCATACGCTTAGTCAGAAGGGCCTGACCCAAAACATTATTGATTTTATGACTTCCAGTGTGGTTGAGATCTTCACGCTTTAAAATTATGCGCGCACCGCCTGCGTGTTCGGCGAATCTCTTAGCTTCGGTAATGATGCTTGGTCTGCCTGTGTATGTTGCATGCAAGTGGCTTAATTCAGCTACGAATGCAGGATCCTTTTGTGCAGAAATGTGTGCGGCTGCTAACTCATCAAGTGCGCCTATAAGTGCTTCAGGAACGAAGCGACCACCGTATGGTCCGAAATGGCCAAGAATCTCTGATTGGTCAAGAATCATAATGAGCCAAGCCTACCCTTGACCAAGCAGCGTTCGCATTTCAGAAATTGGATCTCCGGCGCGAACAAGTGCTTCACCAACAAGAATTGCCTGCGCGCCATACTCTTCGGCCAACTCAACGTCACTTCTCCTGGAAATACCTGACTCGGCAACTTTAATAACATCGCTTGGAATCGACGGCAACAAATGTGCAAATGCTTGAGTATCAACTTCAAGAGTCTTTAAATTCCGTGAATTAACACCAACGATTCGAGGTGAAATCTCCATCGCTCTCTCGAGTTCTGACTCTGTATGAATCTCAATGAGCGAGCCCATCTTTAACTCTGTAGCTAAATCATAAAAATCTTTTAACTGACTCGAAGATAGAGCCGCAACAATCAAAAGCACCATATCTGCACCATGTGCTCTCGCCTCCAGGAATTGATATTCGTCAACCATAAAATCTTTGCGAAGAATTGGTAGCTCGATGCTTTTCCTCACTTCGTCAAGATCTGCTAATGACCCACCAAAGCGTCTACGTTCGGTAAGTACGCTAATGACGCTTGCACCAGCCTTGGCGTATTCCATGGCTAATTTTGCAGGATCAGTAATCTCTGCCAGCGCACCTTTACTCGGTGATGATCTCTTAACTTCTGCAATAACTTGCATACCTGATCTTGAAAGTAGCCGGTGAGAATCCACTACTTCTGGTGCGCGACTCAATTCTTCTTGTATCTGTGCAAGTGGCTTACGGCGCTGCGCTAAATCTTCACGCACTCCTTCGATGATTGAATCCAGAACACTCATTTTTTCTTAACCTTTGTTGGATCAATTCCTTTATCGAGAGAGTTCCAGGCAGAGAGTTCGCGTGGTTTTCTTTCATACCTAGATGAGATTCTAAACTTCTTACCAATGAGAGTGACGGTAGACATCACGACCACGATGAAAATAGATATTGCTACAAGATTTTTCATTACTTGCCCGCCATTTTATTTGCCGCGCTTACTGCGCCAAGGACAGCTGCTGCTTTATTAAGGCATTCCTGATTTTCAGATTTTGCATCTGAATCGGCAACGACTCCGGCGCCGGCTTGAACATAAGCCTTACCGTTATGAAGTAGCGCCGTTCGAATCGCGATACATGTATCAATATTGCCGGTGAAATCTATATAGCCAATTGCCCCGCCATATAACCCACGTCTGGTTGGTTCGAGTTTTTCGATAATTTCCATAGCTCTTGGTTTTGGCGCACCTGAAAGAGTCCCTGCCGGAAATACAGCAAAGAGAGCATCGGTTGGCGATGAGGTCTTTGCGAGTTGTCCTATAACAGTTGAAACAATATGCATCAC
>CAIMUD010000201.1 GCA_903844585.1 uncultured Actinomycetes bacterium
TTCTCCGATTTAACTAATTTAGCACCATAGGAAGCGCTTAACTTTCTTGATTGAAAGCTTGCTGCATTCGATTGGTAAGTTTGAATCAGCAGTAGACTCATAATCGTTGCGCTAACGATTAATTTTGGCCCTATTTTCTCAAGATTCACCCATTGATTATCTTGCAAATATTTCTATTTGGGTAGTAAACAGCAACTCGAGCCGGATATTTAGTGTCCGGATTCGTTGACCGACGAATGGTTCTCGTGACTAGGGATCAGGAATTATGGGGCCGAATCCTTTCGAGCGCACGCTTATCATTTGCCTAACATCGACAAAACTGCGTAAAGTACCTCTACGTGCGTTTCATAAATAGCCCGTCATATGACCTTACTTACGATGATGTATTCATGGTTCCAAGTAAGTCGGAACTTACAAGCCGTATGGAAGTTGATTTAACTTCTAAAGACGGTAGCGGAACAACAATCCCACTAGTCGTAGCGAATATGACTGCTATCGCAGGTCGTCGCATGGCCGAGACCATTGCAAGGCGCGGCGGATTGGTTGTCATCCCGCAAGATATTCCGCTGAGCGTAGTTGCAGAAGTAATCGCATCGGTAAAAGAGCGCCACACATTCTTTGAAACACCAATTACTTTAACTTTGAAAGAAACCGTTGCGGATGCAGCAAGCCTCATAAATAAGCGCTCTCATGGTGCAATTGTGATTGTTGATGGAAAGAAACCAGTTGGAATTGTGACTGAGGAAGATTTAGCTGGCGTTGATCGATTTACTCAACTAAGTCAGGTCATGACGCAAGAACTAACAATGATGCCTGACTCACTTGACCCACGCGCTGCATTTGAATTCTTAAATGAAAGTCGTCGTACTTTGGCCCCAGTTGTTTCTTCAAAGGGTGAACTCGTCGGAATCATTACTCGAGTCGGTGCCCTTCGCGCAACTCTTTACTCGCCAGCTGTTGATGCAAAGGGTCGACTTCGCATAGCAGCCGCGGTTGGAATTAATGGTGATGTAGCCGATAAAGCAAGCAAGCTCGTTGCAGCTGGAGCAGATGTTCTTGTTGTAGATACAGCCCACGGTCATCAAAAGAAGATGATTGAAGCTCTTCAAATTATTAAGAAGCTAAAACTTAACGTACCAATCGTAGCTGGAAATGTT
This sequence comes from uncultured Actinomycetes bacterium, assembly GCA_903844585.1. The sequence continues at coordinate 1,158 of CAIMUD010000201.1, forward strand.
GTTACTGCAGATGGTGTGCGTGAATTAGTTGCAGCAGGAGCCGACATAATTAAAGTTGGCGTAGGTCCAGGAGCGATGTGTACAACTCGTATGCAAACTGGCGTTGGTCGCCCACAATTTTCTGCAGTTCTTGAATGTGCAGCAGAGGCTAAAAAACTTGGTGCGCACGTGTGGGCAGATGGTGGCGTTCGCCATCCACGCGATGTTGCACTTGCTCTAGCTGCAGGAGCTTCACAGGTAATGATCGGTTCTTGGTTTGCCGGCACATACGAATCTCCTGGAGATTTGATGCGTGATAGCTCTGGTCGTGCGTATAAGGAATCTTTTGGAATGGCGTCAAAGCGCGCAGTAACTGCGCGTACATCACAAGAAGATGCTTTTGATCGTGCGCGAAAAGGACTCTTCGAAGAAGGAATTTCTTCATCGAAAATGTTCTTAGATCCAATACGTCCAGGAGTTGAAGATCTGATTGATGAAATCATCTCTGGGCTTCGCTCGTCTTGCACATATGCAGGAGCGCATAATCTTGATGAATTTGCAGATCGTGCCGTGGTGGGAATTCAATCGGCTTCAGGCTACGCAGAAGGACGCCCGCTAGATACTTCATGGCGTGGTTAGACTAATTCCATGAGCAAAGTTTATTTATTTGTAGATGTCACGGTAAAACCTGGGATGCGCGAGGAATTTCTGCCACTACTTAAAGGCCATGCTGCACACATCCGCGAAGAAGAAGGCTGCGAAGCGTTAGAAGTTTTCGTAGATACACAGAGCGAAAATATTTGCGTCTGGGAAGTGTGGACTAACCGCCCACTGTGGGATGCACACATGGTTAATGACCGAAGCAAGGCTTGGCAAAAAGTTGCGCCAGCATATGTTCAGAGTGAAACAATTAAAGTTATGGACTCTATTTAAAGAGCAGCAACGCGTGGTGCAACTACATTCTGTAGATAATCCATTGACTGTTTCATTCCTGTAATTGGACCTGAGCCTTCTGCCGGCATCTGGCCAGTAATTGCAGTGTCTTGTTCAATTACATACCAACCTTGGTAACCAGCACTTTCAAGGGCCAACACTGTTTCTAGAATTGGAACATCTCCTTGGCCAAGTGGCGTAAAGAGTCCGCTTTGCACACCCTCCATGATGCTTTGCTCGTGGCTAAGTACTGGCGGAAGTGATTTCATATTTACATCTTTGAGATGAACATGGCCCACGCGGCTTGCATATTTCTTTGCAAACTCAACTGTGTCTTGACCGCCGATTGTCATATGACCCGTATCTAGGCACCACATAACAGGTGAATTTTCTACGACCAATTCAATATCGCTCTTAGTCTCAACGATTGTCTGTAAGTGTGGATGAATGACATGAACCAAACCATGGTCTTTTGTAATTTCATCAATGCGATCAAGCATCTTAAACATTTGCTTGGTTTCATCTCCCGTAAGTGGAGTCGGATAAGCCCAATCCCAACTCTGCACTGGCGCTGATACAAAGTGGGTTGCCCCAATTTCTTGGAATTTTTTACTTGTATTTATCGCCATCTCAATAGTGGCTTGCTCTTGCGATTTGTCCTGCAAAACAACGGGAGTAAAACCACCGATCATCGACATATTGAATTCAGCTAACTGATTTTTCAACTCCGCAGAGCTGTCCGAGAAAAATCCTGGTGCGCCGAGTTCGGTGGCAGGAATTCCGAGGTCAGTCATCTCTTTTAGAACTCGCTTAGTTGGAAGCATCGCGCCCCAACCCGGCACTTCACAGATTCCCCAAGAGATCGGTGCTGATGCGATTCGTTCTAGGAATGGCTTAGTCATAGCCCGATCATATCCACCGAGATAGAGTTGGCTATATGACTATGGATATCGGTAACCAATTTCGCCACGAACTAACTGGAAGCTTCTCAGAAGGTTCGGATGCCAATCCCACCGTTGCGATGGTTGAAGCATCTTATGTCGCAAACGGACTGCACTACCGATATGTCAATTGCGAAGTCCATCCAGAACAATTGGCAGATGCTGTTGCGGGAGCAAGAGCCATGAACTGGAAAGGTTTCAACTGTTCTATTCCGCATAAAGTCGAAGTTATTAAACACCTAGATGGCCTGGGTGAATCTGCATCTGTGATTGGCGCGGTTAATTGCGCTGTGAACCGCGATGGAAAATTCATCGGCGAAAATACAGATGGCAAAGGTTTCCTTAAATCATTTATGGAAGTTGCAGATCCCAAAGGTAAAACAATCGTCCTGCTCGGTGCTGGTGGCGCAGCTCGTGCAATTGCAGTCGAGTTAGCGCTTGCAGGTGCAAGTAAGTTTTATGTTGTCAACCGTGGCAAAGCACGCGGTGAAGAGTTAACAAAACTATTAAATGAAAAGACAAGTGCAACCGCCCAATTTGTGGAGTGGAAGAGTACTTATTCAATTCCTGCAGACGCAGAAGTAGTCATAAATTCCACTTCGATGGGCATGGCAGGTGCAACCGAACTTCAAGATATTGATTACTCAACTATTCGCAAAAGTTCCCTCGTTGCAGATGTAATAGTAAATCCACCACACACACCCTTCTTGCAAAAAGCCGAAGCTCAAGGCGCGATTACTTTGCAGGGACTTGGCATGGTTGTTAACCAAGCGGTTATCAGTATTAAATATTGGACAGGCAAAGATGTTGATGCAAGTGACTTGCGAGATGCGCTGCTTAAAGTTCTTGGGTAGGCGTACTTTTGGTTGATTGCGCACCCTATGGGAGAATTTCCCAATGGCTAACGACGAAAGACTTACGCTCTCAATCGATTGTGGTGGCCTATTTCTAAAGAGTTGCGTACTCGATGAATCGGGCACAATGCACTCTAAACCGGGCCGTATCGAAACGCCTTATCCGCTACCCCCAGAGCGATTAATCGAAACACTTATAGAAATCAAAAATTCTCTGCCCGAAACTTATCGAGCAACTGTTGGTATGCCAGGAATGATTCGACACGGAGTAGTTGTTGCAACACCTCACTACATAACTAAGAGTGGACCCCGTACGCGAATTGATCCAGAACTGCAAGAAGCTTGGCGCGGCTTTGATATGCAAAACACTTTAACAAAGAAGCTTGGTGTGCCAACGCGTGTATTAAATGACGCCGAAGTGCATGGAGCAGGAATTGTTTCTGGTTCGGGTTACGAGGTTGTGCTGACTCTTGGTACGGGACTTGGCTTTGCTATTTTTTATGGCGGTTCACTTGCGCCGCACTTTGAATTTTCACACGCACCAGTACGACGTTCGACTACTTATGACACGTGGATTGGCGAGCACGAGCGTCGACGCCTCGGTAATGCATTCTGGTCACGTCGCGTTCGACAGATGATTGACGAACTTCGCCCAGTATTTATGTGGGATCGTCTTTATATCGGAGGCGGTAACGCACGTTGTATCCGTCAAGCAGATTTAGATCGCATGGGTGATGAAGTTGTTATTGTTCCAAATGCTGCTGGTGTTGCAGGCGGCGTGCGAGCTTGGCAGCTCGAACAATTTAAGTAGGTTTAAGGCGCGACCTTTGCAAGCTCAGGCTTAGGGGGTCTGCAAACAATTCCGATTGCACCTTCAACTGTGTAACTTCCAGCTGCATAAGGAATTACAACCGCATCTCCGCGTTCAATTTCCATCTCTGGTGCGTTTTGGAAAGTGATTTTTCCTTTTCCTTCGAGCACCAAAATGCAGCCAAAGCCCGCTTCGACAGTTCCGTTTCCAGGTAACAAATCAGCGCGGAAATAACCATCAGCCTTAAGTGGCAATACTGAGCGGCGCTCTCCTCCAGAGAAAACATTGCGCTTAATAAGCGAGTCAAATTCAGAATCGCCAAGTGGGTCTAAACGAAGTGAATCTGTAACAGTTTCAAATCCGAGTCCTAAGTGGCCATCTTTAGGGCCATCGACTGCGAAACCTTCCCATTCAAGGAGAGCAGATAAATCTGTAGGTTCCTGCAATTCGAGTACGAAAATTCCAACATCAATTGAGTGTGCAACTCCCGCAGGAACAAGTACGGCATCTCCAACGCTTACCTCTGATCTGCGAAGTGAAGATAGAAAAGTTGCTGAATCTTCTTTAGCGATGAGTTCAAGAACTCGCGCTTTGCTTTGTAACTCCTTAAATCCAAGTCCCACACCAGCACCTTTGGGTGCTTCCAAAATAATCCAAGCTTCAGTCTTTCCATGATCTAGACCAAGGTGCTGCTTAGCAAATGCTTTATTTGGATGGTAATGAACAGGAAGGCGTTGTTCTGGATCGAGTAACTTAATAAGTATTTCAGTACTCAATCCACATTCGCGAACATGTTCTGCTCCAAGCCATGCTTCTGGATTTTCTGCAATCGCATCCTTTAAATACTTGCCATCATTTAGTTTCGAAAGTCCTTGTGTTTTTTCACCGAAGCGAGTTGTGACAGATGCAATCCATTCTTCAGGTCGCATTGGACCGCCAGGACCATGTCGAAGTGCGCCGATGCGAGTTCCTCCGCGATAAAAATGATCGAATTGATTTGAAGGAAGTTTTGAAGGCATAGGCGAATTCTGGGTCATGGTTCTAGACTACTTGAATGAGCGGAGAAATAGCAGTCATCGGTAGCACGATGATGGACCTCACAGTTTATGCAGATGTATTACCAGCCCCTGGTGAAACTCGATTTGGTAACGCATTCACAACTGGTTTTGGTGGCAAGGGAGCAAACCAAGCAGTAATGGCGGCTCGAACAGGCGCAAGAGTTTCGATGATTACCGGCATTGGCAACGATGACTTTGGTGATGCATGCATGAAGAATTTTGCTGAAAATAAAATGAGTGCTGACTCAGTGAAGAGATTTGACACGCATACGGGAGTTGCACACATTTGGGTTGATGGAGAAGGCCAGAACCGAATTTCGATTGTTCCAGGGGCAAATTTTAAATTAACACCAGCTACTGCCATTGAAGAGGTTAAGAAACTCAAGGGTGTAACAGTTTTGATTGGGCAATGTGAGATTCCACAGGAAGTAACTTTGGCGGCATTTAAGACTGCAAAAGAACATGGAATTACAACTATTCTAAATCCAGCACCGTATCAGCGGCTATCTGATGAATTACTTAAGGTCACGGACTGGTTAATCCCTAATGAAATTGAATATGAAGAAATAGGAAGTGCAAAGATTTATGGTCGCTTATTGATCACACTCGGGGGAGATGGGGCCGAACTTCATAAAGAAGATGGCACAAAAGTGCGCTTTCAAACAGAAAAAGTAACTGCAATTGATACAACTGGTGCTGGAGATTGTTTTATTGGTTCTTTCGCAGCAGCAATCGCAGGCGGTGCAAGTGAAGAATCAGCGGTTAAATTCGGGATGTCATGCGCCACAAAGAGCGTTACAAAGAAAGGTGCTCAATCGTCTTATCCGACAAAGGATGAGATTGATTTTAGCCTTGTCGCAAAATAACACTGCTGTACGGAACAGCGTCTCCAGTTTGAATAATTCCTAGAGTCTGCCCAACTTTTATCTTAAATTCCTCGTGTGGAATAACAGTGGTCTCTAAACCTTTGTGGTGTTTGGTGTATTGCGCGACAATTTTTGAATCAACCTTTTGTGCAAACTCTGCCGCGAGATAAATTCCAGTCGGGTCAACGTGCGGCAAGATGGCATCTAATACCTGGGGAATAGTTGGAAGTCCCATCACAACGCCTAGTTCGATTGTCTCGATATTTGGGTATGTAGGAAAAGGCCCATCAACTATCGCGATGGTATTTACATGCTTAAAACGAGCGAGCAAAGAAGCAAGCTGTCCGTTAATTATTCCGCCTTGAATCATGAAAATATAATTCCTTACTTACGAACGAAGCGCCATAGCTAATTCACGGAAATCTTCAACCAAGACATCAATTTCGCGTTGCCCGTGAGCAAGACTGATCAGCCACTGCTCATCAAGTCCTGGAGGGGTAATAATTCCGCGGTTGAGAGACCAGAGCCAAGAAAGTTCTGCGATTTCAAAGTTTGTGGCTTTGTAATCACGGTAATTGCGAACTGGAGAAGTCGACCAAGTGATGCAGCCTTTAACCCCAAATCCAACTGTATGCGCAGGTAATTCGAATTCTTTAATTATTTCGCTAATACGATCGAGAGCTTGTTGATTGAAAGCCTCTGCTTTTTCAAGAGCTTCGGCTGTGCAAACTTTATCTACTGCGCGAACACCAGCCATTGCAAGTGGATTGCCATTAAATGTTCCAAAGTGAGCCATCTTGCCGTTTGTAATGTAATCCATGTACTTCTGCTTGCCACCAAATGCGGCCAGAGTTAATCCGCCACCGATTGATTTAGCGAGAGTAATGAGATCTGGTTGAACGCCTAGTCTTTGCGCTGCTCCGCGAGCACCTGCTGTGAGCCCCGTTTTAACTTCATCAAAGATAAGAACAATTCCGTACTTGTCACATAGTTCGCGTACTCGCTCTAAGTAGCCTTCATCTGGCAGAACAATTGCAAGATTTTCAAGAACCGGCTCGACAATGAAGCACGCGATCTTCTTGCCCTTCTTCTTGAACATTCGCTCTAAGGCATCTGCATTGTTAAAGGGGACAACATAAATATCTCCCGGAACAAGATTTGAATCAATAACTGCGCTCGGTTTATCGGGGTTGCCGGCCTTGTCTAGTGACGGCTTACTTGAAACCACAAATGGGTCGTAACTTCCGTGATAGCCGCCTTCGACTTTAACAATTCCAAGTTTGCCTGTGGCTGCGCGAGCAACGCGAACCGCGTACATCGTTGATTCTGTACCCGAGTTTGTAAACCGCACCTGGTCAATAGCAAAGCGCTTGCAAATTCTCTCCGCCGCATCAGTTGAGATTGGAGAAGGGGTAACGAAGAGCATTCCAGTCTTAAGGGATTCTTGAATCTCTTCAACTACCGTCGGATTTAAGTGGCCAACAAGCATCGCGCCAAATCCCATTGAGAGATCTAAAAGTTCACGCCCATCGACATCTGTCATCCATGCACCTTTGGCCGATGCAATAGAAATTGGGTATGGATCCCAGTGTTGGAAACTCGAAGTCACGCCAAGCGGAAGTGATTTAAATGAACGCGCGCTTTCAGCCTCAGATTTCTTGGTGTTTTTTGTAAAGCGATCCCACTCTGATGCAATTAAAGCTGCAACTTTTTCAGAAGGTACTGGCTTTGAATTTTCAGGAACAAATCTAAAAGTTTGAGGATGGTTCTTTTTTGAGTTCATTGTGTATTAAGTATCTCTAATGTTAAAAAAACTTGCAACTTTTTAATTATTTACACGGGAAAGTACGTATAACGAATTGTAGTAAACTTTAATCACCATGGAAAAACCAACGATTATTCTTGCAACTAGTAACGGTGTCGGTATGGGTCACCTTGCTCGTGCAACTGCAATTGCACTTGAGTTAAGAGAAATCGCTAACCCAGTTATAGTTTCGATGGCAGGTGGCATTGCAGAGATTCCTGAATTTACAGGAGTACGTTGTGAATATATTCCTGGTCGCGACCGTGGTTGGATGAAGAGAAGTAAATGGGATGCATATTTACGTGATCGACTCGTTGCCTTAGTTTACGAAACAAATGCAACTGCGATTTCTTTTGATGGAGTTGTTCCTTATCCAGGAGTAATTGCAACAAAGCTAAAGAATTCAAATCTAAATTTGGTTTGGATTCGACGTGGTTTGTGGAGAAAGAACCCTCTGCGCTTTGGCCTTCCACTTCAATCTAAGATGATGGATTTTGTAATTGAGCCAGGTGATTTTGCATCTTCCTATGACAATGGACCCACATCACTTCAAAACGATGCTCTTCATATTGCACCCGTCTCGCTCTACAACCGAAACTTTGCCCTCAACCGACAAGATGCGATGAAGGCTCTCGGCCTTGATCCAAGCCGACCTGCAGTTTTGGTTCAGCTTGGGACTGGTGAAAATGATGCAAATGAAAAGATGAAGGCTGCTCTTTCAGGTTTGATCGGATGGAATGGCCTGCAAATAGTTCTTACAAAGGAACCAAAAGATAAGAACGGTAAATCGCTAGTCCCAGAAAATCTTGAAGTAAAAGTTGTCCGTTACTTTCCTCTTGCAAATGTGTTACAAGCATTCGACGCGGCAGTGTGCGCAACGGGCTATAACGGCGTGCACGAGTTATTACCGGCTCAGATTCCAACTGTATTGGTTTCAAATATCAGAGGCACAGATGATCAAGAAGCTCGCGCTCAGTGGTGCAACGATTTTGGGTTCGCAATTCGCGCAGACCAAGGAAATTTGAGTGACATAACTAAAAAGGTGCAAGAACTCCAAAGTGCTGATACGCGCAAACGACTTTCAGAAAAATGTATAGAACTTCCATTCACCACCGGCGCAAAAGAAGCTGCGGCGATTCTCTTTGAAATTGCAACCGGTGAAAAAAGTTCCAATAGCGCTCCTTACTTGTTGCGCCAATTTGTTTACACACTGCTGCGCTATTCGGGACTTGGATATAGAAAATTACGCCCTCATAAAAATTTCAAAATCGTTACCGAAAGTATTCCTGTTTGGAGTCAGGCAACAAGCGTCTCGGAACTTCGAGAAAATATAAAAGGCGAAGTTCGATTCGAACACATTATTTATGGGGCCTCAGACTCATATATTCAAACCCGCAAGAAGATTGCGAAAAAGGCTTACTAATCTTCGAGAAGATGCTCAAGCTTTCTCTTCAAGAAGAGAATTACAGCAATTACGATTGCCAAAAAGACGATCGCCCAATAACGGAGATATTTTTCTAAAGTTGGCAACGAATTGGCGAATTCATACCCGAGAAAAACAACAATTGTTGTAAAAACTATTCCACCAGCTGCATTCCACTTAAGGAATGTCCGATAAGGCACTCGATTCATTCCTGCGAGTGCAGGTACGAGCGCACGTAGTAGTGCCTGTGCTCGTCCAAAAAATATAGCGCCTCCGTGATAACGATCAAAAATATGCTGTGCAAGTTTCCATCTTTTCTCGCCTACAAAACGGCCGAAAGCATTTTCTTTAATACGTGGGCCAAGATGTTTTCCTATTTCATAACCCACGGAGTCGCCTGCGATCGCTCCGACTATTGCGAATCCTAGAAATACCCAAACGTTCCAAACTCCAGCATGAGCAAGTACGCCTCCGATAAGCAGGGAAGTCTCACCTGGCAGAACAAAACCTACGAATGCAGCAGCTTCTGCAAATGCAAA
>CAIMUD010000202.1 GCA_903844585.1 uncultured Actinomycetes bacterium
CGAGCGGATTTGTGCTGTCTTCAATGCATTGCCAAATGAACTGATCTAGGTCTTGGTCTGTCGATATTGCTTCCATCTCTCACCCTTTTATTTACGGTTTAAGAATAGACTTTGACGAGCTCATAGAGTGAGCCAGCGCTCATAGTACTAACCTACTACTCAATCCATCGCTGTTGAATCTATGTGGTTTTTCCAAGCCTGAACGATCATCACCATAGCCAGGGTATCGAGTTCACAGTAGCGTAGCAAGGCTTGGTTTATCTTTTCACGAGTTTCAACTTGCATATCTTCAAATTGCAATCGAGCGTAAGCAGTAGCCGCTGCCCCGCCCTCTGCAATCATGAGCTCGTCAGGATCTTCATCAGGCGCCAGTTCTTCGCCGATTAGCGTAGTACCGTAATCTTTTAACAATTGGTAAGGATCAGTAGCAAGGCCATTTCCGTTATCAACCCACCACTGAAAATTTTGATAGTTTTTACTCAGTATCCCGTTTTCCGACCCATAGACTGGTTGACTATATTTTTTACGTAGCAATTGAGAGGAGTTGAGAACTGCGGGTAATACTTTCTTTATTGAACTACTTCCCTTGGTGGAGACGTGAAAGTAAGCGTCTTTACTTAATTGGCATAAGTCGTACAACTCCCGATTTCCACCTTTTACAAGCGAGCGAAGAAATTCAATTAGCGAAGCTTTATCTGAGGGAGGCTCAGGCGAATTCTCAAGCTGCTCAATGATCTTTGTCAGGATGGTATTTTCATGTGGACTCCACATGAAAACAGTTCCTTCGTCTTTATCAAGCTCAGCTTTTAGTGCTTGTGCGAAACGGAAGTTGGGGAATACAGAAGGATCAGACAACAAGAACTCGCCAATGTGCGCGACACTTCCGTCCTCATACATAACGTGATGAGAGAACTGAAAGGCAACAGGCTCATAAGGACGCATCCCAGAATGAAACGGGATCGCAACAGTGCTTGTTTCGAAATCAATGAAGTGATATGGATAGGTCCACCCATTTATCTCCTTCTTCATTAAATTCTCAGCAATCCAAAAGCCACCTTTATCCTCCTCAGGAGGGATTCCGCTGATTTGCATTAACTGGCGCTCTGAAAGAGATAGCGTCTCACCTTCATTTTCAATATTGATCTCCCCTACAGCAGATTGCATTCGAACTTTTCCTTGAGCAATCAATACATCTTTCTTTTTGAAGTTGTAAATATCAAGTACTGTGCCTTGAGCAAAGTCGGTCTCAGAAAAGTTGTAAGCCTCAGCCCAGCATTCTTTAAAGCCACTTCTCAACCCATCTCCAGGAATAGATTTAAATTCACACGAACCACAATGCTTGCTAGGTTGGGGCGGAATTTTTTGATCAGCTTTATAGGCAGCAGCCCAGTTATTCGCAAGTAGTGGTAATTTTTCTTTATAGCTAAGGTACTTGACACCCTCATCGTTGATCATCTCAACAAATTCATCGGTACTAACAAGTGCAAGTATGTTTTTATCAAACTGCAAATCTCTAGCCTTGGGGCTTGTGATGACATTTGATCTTTTTCCGTCGCGAATGATTTTGAATAATTGATTCAAGCCACTCACCTGAATTTGGACAGATTTGTCAGGCATCATCAAAAATGTTTTTAATGAGGCCCCTGGAAAAGCTGAACGAAATACATGGGCTTGAAAGGCAACATCCTCAATGTAGGGTCGCATGTCGCTGGAAATCTCTCCACGGGCACTTAAGATTTTGGGTTTTCTCGAGTCATAAGACTTTGCCTTGACTTCAATTAGCTGATAGTTGTGGCCGTCCTTAATTAAGATATCGACCCTTGCAAATAGGTCACCAAATCTGATTGCAGGTTCGAAAAGCGTAACCTTTTCTTGTTTAAGCATTTCTAGCGTTTTAGTTTCCGCCTCCTCGTGATTGATTGACTCAATCTCAATGCCCTCTGGATATAGAAGCTTTGCTAATTCGCCGACTTGATATCCCCCCTCAGCAAGCATCGCTAGGAAGGTGTCCTCTTGCTTTTGGTCACGATAAATTTTGCTCTTACCGGTATAAAAAAGCTTAGTCGGGCATTCAGCAGCGAGCTTGAAACGAGATTTAGTCAGATAGCGTGGGCTAGGCATGTTGCGATCATTTTGTACTAGCAAAAGCAAAAAAATTGCTTCTTTACAAAACTTCGCTATAATTTTGACAACATCAAGAAAAGGGCCGACGCCCTTACCAACCTGCCCCCGGGCAAGGTGGAACGCGAAAGCGGATGTGGCTCCAGTACGAGCAACCAACCGGGAGATGCGTCGGCCCTCCTAAGACACTTTGGAGGGCTTTTTTTATGTCTGAAACGACGCAGATCCACCCCGACAAGGTCCGTGCTTTCCTGGCCACGGACTACAGACTCGGCCACAC
>CAIMUD010000203.1 GCA_903844585.1 uncultured Actinomycetes bacterium
AAGTGGCGCACACTGCCAGCAACTGCACTGGAATCTGCTCATGAGTAATAAAACTTATGACGTTGCAATCATCGGCGCCGGAGTTGTTGGCACAGCTATTGCGCGTGAACTTGTACGGCACGATCTTTCAATTGCGCTCATCGATGCCAACGCTGATGTCGGCGACGGCACATCAAAAGCGAACACAGCAATTTTGCACACTGGCTTTGACATGGTTCCGGGTTCACTTGAATCCAGACTCGTTGCACGTGGTTATCACTTGCTCCGTGATTATGCACGCGAAGTCGGAATCGCAGTCGAAGAACTCGGGGCGTTACTCGTTGCATGGAGTGAAGAAGAACTGGCTAACTTGCCCAAGTTACAAGCAAAAGCAGTTGAAAATGGTTACAAGGATTCAGTAATCATTAACGCCGCCGATGTTTATGCGCGCGAACCACACTTAGGTGTTGGCGCATTGGGTGCTTTACATGTTCCAGGTGAATGGATTATCGATCCATGGACTCCGATTGTTGCCTTTGCAACACAGGCAAAATTAGCGGGTGCTGACGTAATTTTAAATACCGCTGTTACTGGTGTGACAAAGGGTGATCACAATGTTTTGCATACAACTGGCGGTGACATCGCAGCTCGCTATGTGATTAACGCTGCTGGTTTATATAGCGATGAAATAGATGGTGTATTTGGAATTAAAGATTTCACAGTTGTTGCTCGCCGTGGAGAACTAATGGTCTTTGATAAGTTATCTCGCACTCTTATCTCTCACATCATTTTGCCTGTGCCATCTTCGATGGGCAAAGGTGTGCTGGTCTCCCCTACAGTCTTTGGAAACATCATGCTTGGGCCAACTGCGCAGAATTTAGATGACAAAACGGATTCAGGTTCAAGTGAAGATGGCCTTAAATTCTTGCGCGAAAAAGGTCAAAAGATCGCTCCAGAGTTACTAGATGAAGAGATCACTGCTATTTATGCCGGCCTTCGCGCCTCTACTGAACACTCAGATTTTCAGATTCACTCACACCCAGGTAAATACATAACTGTCGGTGGAATTAGATCAACTGGATTGACTGCATCAATGGCTATTGCAGAGCATGTAAAAGAGTTGTTAGTTGCTAGCGGTTTATCACTGGGGGCTACAAAAGCGCTGCCACATGTGTCTATGCCTAATTTAGGTGAAGCATTTACTCGTCCTTATCAAGATGAGAAAGCAATTGCGGCTAATAGCCAATACGGCGAAATCATCTGCCACTGCGAACGTGCCACACGTGGTGAAGTAATCGACGCACTTGATTCAGCGATACCACCAACAATTCTCGGTGGATTAGGTCGTCGCACACGCGCAGGTCTTGGACGTTGCCAAGGTTTTTATTGCCACAGCGAATTGCGAAAGTTGTTAGAAAAGAAATGAAAACTTCACAGGTAGATGTACTCGTAATCGGCGGTGGGCCTGCTGGATTAGCTGCTGCAATTGAATTGAAAAAATCTGGTGTGACGAGCGTGCGAGTGATAGAACGCGAAAGAGTTGCTGGCGGAGTTCCGCGTCACTCTTTTCATCCAGGTTATGGTTTGCGCGATTTCAAACGATTCTTATCTGGACCGCGATATGCACAGAAATATGTAGATGCAGCCGTGGAGGCCGGTGTGCAGATCTCGACGTTGAGCACTGCAACAGAGTGGGTTAATGATTCACAAATACGGGTTACATCCCCCGCCGGAATAGAAACTATCAGTGCGCGCGCAATCATCTTGGCAACAGGTGCACGAGAACGTGCACGTGCTGCGCGCGCTGTACCGGGTAAACGTCCTGCAGGTATTTACACAACAGGTTCGCTGCAACAAGCAACTTATCTAGAAGATCTAGCAATTGGTTCCCGCGCAGTAATCGTTGGCGCAGAACACGTTTCATTCTCTGCTGTGATGACTCTTAAACATGCCGGAGTAAAGACAGTTGCAATGCTGACGGATAAGAACAGGCACGAAAGTATTGGACTTGTCCGTGTGGCGCTGGGAATTTGGTATCGCTTTAAGTTGATCACAAAGACCGAAATCGTTGAAATACTCGGAGATAAAAGAGTTACTGGTGTGCGCATTCGCCGTGGCGCAGTTGAAAGCGTTATCGCATGCGACACCATCGTCTTTACGGGCCATTGGATTCCAGATAACGAATTAGTCCGCCGCGGTGGTTTTGCCATTGATTCGATCTATAAATCCCCTGTTGTAAATGCCACAGCTCAGATAAGTGGCACTTCTATTTATGCCATTGGCAACTTAGTGCTACCGATAAAGGCCGCCGATCAATGCGCTGTTGATGCAAAGGCAGTTGCAAAGAGAGTTGCTGCAAGCCTGCGTTAAGGCTGAACCACAATTCGCACGACATCTTCAGGCGTTGCACTCCCCTTTAACTC
>CAIMUD010000204.1 GCA_903844585.1 uncultured Actinomycetes bacterium
GATGAAGCAATCATTCTTTCTAACGCTTCTAGATATGGACTTGGTGCTTCAGTCTGGTCAAGACGTCAAGGAAAAAGAATTGCTGCACAACTTCAGTGTGGAATGGTCGCTATTAATTCAACAATTTCATTTGCTGCAGTGGCATCGGTGCCATTTGGTGGCGTAAAAGATAGTGGCTATGGTCGCATTCATGGTCCTGAAGGAATTCTAGAATTTACTTATCCACGTACGGTTGTTCGTGCACGCTTTCAATTGCCAATAGCATTTACAAGTTTTAGGCGAACAGCTGGCAATGATAAATTAATTATTAATTTAACTAAGTGGTTAAACGGTCGCTTCGGTTAACTAATATCTAGGTGCATTTCTAGTTCGCTCTGTACGTGGTTTTCTATCTCCACGTTTTGCCCAACAGGCGTTGTGCCAATGGCGTCGGCCTTCTTCATCACCATCTAGCCATGCAACTGTGTGTGGTGTTGCCATTGGAATCATTTGATCACATCCAGGACATCTGTATGGTTTATTCGATGTAGAACCCGTAATTTTACGAACAACATATAAACCTTCTGCATGTTCTTCAAAAACTTGATTAGAAGTTGCGATGTCGCGATCTTCACTCTTGGGCCGCTTATTTTTGGGATAATTCTTACGCGGGCTCATGTTCTTATTTTCTCGCACTTTGCTCTTATTTGTGGCAAGGTAGCCATATGAACGTCATTGAAGTTCAGGGATTACACAAATCTTATGCTGATACAAAGGCTGTAGATGGGATAGATCTCACTATTGCCCACGGCGAAATATTTGCTCTCCTCGGACCAAATGGCGCCGGAAAGACCACAACGGTGGAAATACTTGAAGGATTTCGAAAAGCTGATTCTGGTTCTATCTCAGTTCTTGGATTTGATCCCTCCACCCGTGGAGTTCAATCACGTGTGTGGCGCAATCGCATTGGAATTGTGTTGCAATCAACTGCTGACGCAGGAGATCTCACAGTAGTCGAGACGCTCTCGCACTTTGCAAAATATTATTCTGATGCGCGCGATGTAGATGAAGTTATTGCTTCCGTTGGGTTAGATGAAAAACGCAGTGCACTTATTCGCACTTTATCTGGCGGTCAACGCAGACGATTAGATGTTGGACTTGGAATTATTGGCTCGCCGGAACTCTTATTTCTTGATGAGCCAACCACTGGTTTTGATCCAGAGGCACGTCGTGCATTTTGGTCGCTCATAGAAAGTCTCCGTAAAGGTGGCACAACTATTTTGCTCACTACGCACTATCTTGATGAAGCCGAAGCACTTGCAGATCGAGTTGCAGTTATCACGCGTGGAAAAATTCTCGAAGTTTCAACTCCTATGCAATTAGGTGGGCGTGCATCGGCAAAGGCGCGCGTTCAATGGAAAGCTGGTGGGGTAATTCAGGAAGAAATGACCGATAACCCAACAGAAGTTGTTAGAAAACTAGCCGCGCAATTTCCAGGTGAAGTTCCAGAGTTACAGGTACTTCGTCCTTCTCTCGAAGATATTTATCTCTCCATGATCGGAGAGAAATAATGAGTGCTCAGAAATCTCTACCTACGACAATTGCACTTGGTGTGGCTCGTGGTGGATTAGAAATCCGCCAATTTATGCGTCAGCGAGAATCTGTTGTATTCACATTGGCATTTCCAATC
>CAIMUD010000205.1 GCA_903844585.1 uncultured Actinomycetes bacterium
AGGTGGGGTCAGTCCAAACGTCCCCCTCACCATAGGTACTGCCCATGCTCCATGGAACTTGCCCAAATTTATTACCTGCCATCTCATATCGCAGCACAAAGTATTCAAACCCAGCCGTGTGCTGAGCGACAATATATACTTTGGATTGCTCCGGAATCTTTGCTTTCTTTATCGCTTCCACTACTGGAATAAATGGCTTACGAACTTCGCTACCTTGTGTACTACTAACACTTAACATGAGCATGTAGTTATGAACACTAGAAAGAGTTGTGAGCCCAACAAAAGCTACCAGCAAAAGACCTACTTGCTTCCTTGCCTTTAGGGATTGTGCTGGTTCTTCGCTGCGGAAATCTGGATCAAAATACTTAGCTAGACCAAACTGCGAAAGAATTAGGATCACGATTGCAAAAAGCACCCCTTGATACCAGGTGCCTATGTATCTAGCGTAAGAAGCCAAACCAGCCGCTTCGCCTGGACCAAACACTGTCAGGTAAGAAAGTAGAATTACTCCGAAATATCCCACGGTGGTAATTAGCAGTGTTACACCAATGGCGATATTTCTTTTTAAGTTTCTTTTCTCATCTAACAACGTCCAAATAACAAAAAACAACCCGCACACAATTATCCAAATGAATGGGCTCATCGGCACTGAATATGAGGGACGCAAATTAGCATGTACAAAGGCAGTAATGAAATTCGAAATTACCTCCTCTCTATTTGTCAGGTTGTTAAGTCCCGTGGGAAGTGCGCTAGAAATACCAGAGCTCTCGACCCCAAAACGATTGCAAAAATATCTCCAAGTAGTCCAAGCAACTCCAATTGTTGCGAGCGAAAGTAATGCAGGGGCGTAAGCAGATGCTAATTTTCTGCCAGATCCAACTTTTTGAGTAAATAATGTGGCAACAATGTTGATCAGAATCGCAGTAACAGCAAAATACACACCAACGGGTTTGACTAGCGAAACGAATCCTGCCGTTAGAGCAAGTATGATCGTCCAGCGACCATCGAGGTGAGAAGTATTAATGGCCACAACAATTAAGAAGCCAAAGAGAATGGCAAGTAGTGGGTCCTGGTAGATAGTGTCGAAACTATTCAAGAAACTTGAAGAGGCAACGATGACAATATACAACTTGAACAAAATTTCAGATTTATATCTGAATGTGCTCTTAGTTAAGATCGCGACGATAACAGATATCGCTATCAGATGCATCGACCAAAAAAGCAAGCCCTCACGCCACTCTCCACTAAAATCCATTATGAAATATTGAAACAATGAAATACTTGGTGGATATTTCGCGTTCCACATATCAACGGGAGTGGCTGGCGCCAGTGCTCCATATTCGTACATAGCTTTAGTGAATAGACCCCAATGAGAAAATTCATCCCACTGTGACAGTAACCAATCCTTTGATTTGTAAAGTGAGATGAGAGATAGTGAAACAAAGGCAATTGTGCTAGGGGCAAAAACACTTTCAATAAGCGAGCGTCTAAACCCTTCATTTTTTATAACAAACATAAGCATGGTTATGCATATAGTAAGAACTAGTGACTCCATGCCCAGGTTCAAGTAGCCAAGTAACCCGAAGATAAATTCCCAGCCAGCGATCAAAAATATTGCCGGTGCAAAAAGATAAGCGATGTCAATTCTTGTGATCCAGGCCAGTAATGCTGCGACAAAATAGATGATTCCAATGACTGCTATGAGTTCCATTTAAAATCACCAAAATCTTTTTTAGTCTCGGCCTAGGGCTACTGGCAGTTTGATATCTGCAAAAGTCTATATCCCATTATCATGTTTGTAAATGGATCGAATCCGTAGTATGGGAATCAATTGGAAAATCGCATCTGAAGTTAGGATTTTCTAATTGACTTGCGACGTAAGGCACACCTGTAATCAACTATCTAGGTTTAAGAGTTTAAGAGTTTAAGAGTTTAAGATTTTAAGAAATTGACCCCTGACTATTTACAACCTGTTAATGTGGTGTCCTAGAGATTAGTTATCTTGCGATTATTTACGTTGTTCCTCAACCCCCACAGGGGAGAATGGGCTGGAAATTCGATGCACGAAATTGCTGTTATATTGCCAGCTTTTAACGAGGAACTAACAATCGAATCAACCATAGAAGATTTCTTTAGGGAACTACCAAGCGCTTACATCGTAGTGGTCGATAACAATTCCACGGATGAAACAAGTAGTACAGCGAAATCAGCGATTTCTAGACTCGGAGCAAGTGGCGAAGTTGTTTTTGAATATAGACAAGGTAAGGCGATGGCCGTAAGAAAGGCATTTTCTTCCGTAGACGCCCAAGTTTATGTCTTGGCTGATGCTG
>CAIMUD010000206.1 GCA_903844585.1 uncultured Actinomycetes bacterium
GCGAACCAACATCTAACATCTGAACATTGCTTGGATCAACGCCACCATCTTCAATATCGCTCTCGCCATCACCGTCGAGTGAGAAGCCAATGCTCTTAGCCATCGCATCAAAGCCTTTACCGACAGTCAATGTTGCAGAGGTTGCAATCACTGGAGTTTTGGTGAGCAAATTACGGCGTAGAACATCAGAGACAGATAGCGGTGCTAAATGCAGCGTAGAAAAAGTTGGTTCATGCCAAAGAACATGGCTGCCACCCATCTTTAATAACTTGCCACACGTTGTATTGATTTCATTCACCGCACCCTTCACTCTGGCGCGCTCTGCGATGGCATCTGAATCAATAATCTCCTCATCCGCTTGCAGAGTTTGGACAATGCTTTGAGCTGCATCTTTTACTTTACGAATGGGCGCTTCAAGTGATTCTGGAATCTCTTCTAGCCGTCCTTGCGCTGCAAAATCTCCACGAATCTGATCTCCGTAATCGGCCATCGCGTCATGAAAATCATCTGCAGCCTTTACAAGTGCATCGGCTAACTTTCCTGGCATATGTTTGCGCGCCATTGCGCCGGCTCTAATTATTCGAGCAGATGTGAGCTCTTCGGTTACAGCCTGCGTCGTGCGATCCATAAATTCGTGCGCCTCATCCAAAATCACCGCGTCGCGCTCTGGCAAAATCGGATGCGAATCAACAATTTCAATGGCAAGAAGCGTGTGATTTGTTACGACGATATCTGCAAGTTGCGCCTTTGCTTTTGCCTTGGCTGCAAAGCACTGACTTCCATATGCACAAACATCGGCGCCCACACATTCGCGCCCTGAAAGAGAATTAGCCGCCCACACTCTGCGATCTACTTCCGGCGCATCATCTCGATCACCAGTAACCCCCGGTGTTTTTGCCCATGCATGTAAGCGCTGTGCATCTTTACCCAAATATGAAACTTCCAGAAGCGCTTGCCCATCTGGGTCTGGTTCTTCGGTATTCATCTTCTGTAAACAAATGTAATTACCAACGCCCTTATAGATTCCAAAAGTAATTTCGCGCTTTAACTCTTTTTCAAGGGCTGGAACAACAGCCGGTAAATCGCGTTCTACTAATTGACGTTGCAGCGCAAGTGTTGCTGTTGCAATTAAAACTTTACGTCCGTGAACGAGCGCCGGAATTAAATATGCAAGGGATTTTCCTGTACCAGTGCCAGCTTGGACCATTAAGTGGTGGCGATCAGTTAGAGCGTTAGCAACTGCTTCAGCCATCTCAATCTGGCCTTCACGAGGTTGCCCACCAATTGCAGCAACAGCAACATCTAAGGCGCTTCGAACCTTTGCTGACATATCGCTCATTGGTGCACCTTACCCGTTTGCAAAATAATTGAACTTTGAAAGCAAAAAACCCGCCGAAGTTAATCGGCGGGCTTTTTAACGGGGTTGGTTAAGACTTATGAGCAACCAGATGTGTTTCCACATCCTTCGCATACATAACATGCACCTGATGCGCGCATCTTCACGCCGCATGTCATACAAAGTGGTGCATCTGATTTGATCCCTGTCATTGCTTCGAAGAGTTCAGATGATGAACCAATT
The DNA here is from genome assembly GCA_903844585.1 of uncultured Actinomycetes bacterium. The sequence goes on from CAIMUD010000206.1 coordinate 1,580, forward strand.
TGCTGTGGTGCTGCTTCGATCTTTACTTCTACAGCTTTGGCTACTGGAGCTACAACAACTGGTGCTTTGACAACCGGTGCTGCAACTGCAGGTGCATCTTGTGAGTACTCGCCTGTTTCGAGAGCGCGTGCACGCTCTGAAGCTGTAAAGAGCCCCATGCTGCTGCGTTGTTCAAATGGTAAGTAATCAAGTGCTAAGCGACGGAAGATGTAATCCATCATGGATTGCGCCATGCGAATATCGGCATCATCTGTCATACCTGCTGGCTCGAAGCGAAGGTTTGTGAACTTCTCAACGAATGTTTCTAGTGGAACTCCATACTGAAGTCCGATTGAAACTGCGATGGAGAACGCATCCATTACGCCCGCAAGAGTTGATCCTTGCTTTCCAAGCTTCAAGAAAACTTCACCAAGTGCGCCATCAGCGTAAGCACCTGAGGTCATGTAACCCTCGGCACCGCCAACAGCAAATGATGTTGTAGTTGATGGACGTGACTTTGGAAGACGCTTGCGAACTGGCTTAGCAAGTACTTCTGCTTCAACCGGTGCATCCTTCTTCTTTGCCTTGCCATCTGAAAGTGGTTGTCCGACCTTACAGTTGTCGCGGTATACAGCCAGCGCCTTAAGACCGAGCTTCCAACCTTCGTAGTAAACCTCTTCAACTTCAGCAACAGTGGCGTCTTCTGGAAGGTTCACTGTCTTTGAAATTGCACCTGACAAGAATGGCTGACATGCAGCCATCATGCGCACGTGGCCCATTGGAGCAATTGAACGCTGTCCTAGCGCGCAATCAAATACTTCGTAGTGCTCTGGCTTTAGTCCTGGAGCATCGATTACGTGACCGTTTGCTGCAATGAACTCAAC
>CAIMUD010000207.1 GCA_903844585.1 uncultured Actinomycetes bacterium
CTCAAAACCGGTGATGTGCGTGCCGCCCTTTGGCGTAGCGATGATATTTACAAAGGAGCGCAGAGTGGAATCAAAGCCGTTGCCCCACTTCATCGCGATATCAACTTCCATATCTCGCTCTACTTCAGTTGAGACCATATGGCCTTTATCGTCGAGAACCGGCACGGTCTCTTGGTAGTGACCGGATCCGTAGATACGAATTACTTCGCCGACAGGCTCATCTGGTTGGAGGAATTCGCAGTACTCAGAAATTCCGCCCTTATGATAAAAAGTTTGTGTTGTCTTAGCTGACTTAAGGCGGTTGTCATTAACAATGAGGGTAAGTCCTGGAACAAGGAATGAAGTTTGGCGCGCACGAGCGTAGACATCTTCGATATCAAGGGATGCATCCTTTAGGAAGATCTGTCGGTCACTCCACCACTTGATTCGTGTTCCGGTTACCTTTGCAGAAACTTTTCCAATTGTGCGAAGACCAGATTGAGCTTTGAACTCTGCTTTTGGTCCATCGCCATCGAATACGCCAGCTTCACCGCGTTTAAATGACATCCAATAAATCTTGCCGTTGCGATCTACTTCGGCATCTAGGCGTTCGGCAAGTGCGTTTACAACCGATGCACCGACGCCATGCAAACCACCCGAAGCAGCATAGGATCCCCCGCCGAATTTTCCACCCGCGTGCAATTTTGTGAGTACAACTTCAACGCCAGTCAGGCCTGTCTTTGGTTCTTTATCAACTGGAATTCCGCGGCCATCATCATGTACTTCTACAGAACCATCTGCCTCAAGATTAATTTCGATTTTTTTGCAGTGACCAGCCAGAGCTTCATCAACTGAGTTGTCAATAATTTCCCAGAGGCAGTGCATTAATCCACGTGAATCGGTTGAACCGATATACATACCTGGACGCTTTCGAACAGCGTCTAGGCCTTCAAGGACTGCTAAATCTTTTGCGGTATATGAATCAGGATTTGCTGCAGTGAGATCGAGTTGCTCGGAATCAGAACTCTTTTTGGCAGCCACGGTGGCCAAGATTAGCTAGCAAATGATTTGCATCTAGGTAAGCGCGCCGAATTAGTCTCAAATATTGATAATGTTGTGATAATTGCCATGAAATACTCAAAATTTATGCGCAAATAAAGAGTATTTAGCCTGCAGGGAATATCTGGGCATGGTTTGATGTTCCATACATATGCGGCAAATGCCGGCAGTACCTAACGAACGGAGAGCGCGATGACCGAGCAAGTAATCCTCGAAGCCACACCTCTTAACGCATTGGACCGTTGCGATCGATGCGGCGCCCAGGCATATGTTCGTGCAGTACTTCTCAACGGCGGTGAGCTTTTATTCTGTGGCCACCACGGTAAGGAATATGCAGAGAAGCTCAAGGTTGTAGCTTCAGCAATTCAAGATGAGACTCAGCGTCTCGTCGAATCACCTTCTAAATAACCCTTACTCTGCGCTCCTCTTAATCGAGGTAGTCGCGAAGTGATTGCGAACGTGATGGGTGGCGAAGTTTCGACATTGTCTTAGATTCAATCTGGCGAATACGTTCGCGAGTTACCCCGTGAACCTTTCCAATTTCATCTAACGTCTTTGGCTGACCATCTGTAAGTCCGTAGCGAGCTTTGATTACATCTGCTTCGCGCTGTGTAAGTCCACCAAGAACCTGCATCAACTGCTCCTGCAAAATCGTAAATGTCACTGATTCTTCAGGCTTTACAGCTTCTGAATCTTCAATGAGATCACCAAACTCTGAATCTCCTTCTTCTCCAAGTGGAGTGTGAAGTGAGATTGGTTCGCGACCGTACTTCTGAACTTCAACAACCTTTTCAGGTGTCATATCTAGTTCTTTAGCAAGCTCTTCTGGAGTTGGTTCGCGCCCAAGATCTTGAAGCATCTGGCGCTGTACGCGTGCCAACTTATTAATAACTTCAACCATGTGAACAGGAATACGAATTGTGCGTGCCTGGTCGGCCATCGCGCGAGTGATTGCCTGACGGATCCACCATGTGGCATACGTTGAGAACTTGTAACCCTTTGTGTAGTCAAACTTCTCAACGGCGCGGATAAGACCTAGGTTTCCTTCTTGAATCAAGTCAAGGAAGAGCATTCCGCGACCTGTATATCGCTTTGCAAGAGATACGACGAGGCGAAGGTTTGCCTCGAGCAAGTGGTTCTTTGCGCGCTTTCCATCTTCAACAATCCAACCAAGTTCGCGCTTGAGCTTCTTATCAATTTTCTTTTCATTCTTGAGCGCTTCATCTGCAAAGAGTCCAGCTTCAATTCGTGTTGCAAGTTCAACTTCGAGCTCTGCGTTAAGGAGGGCAACGCGACCGATTTGCTTGAGGTA
>CAIMUD010000208.1 GCA_903844585.1 uncultured Actinomycetes bacterium
AAGTTTCCGCCGATGGTGTCACCTTTTTTAAATCCAGCATCAACTCGAACACCTGGCCCTGTAGGTAAATTCCATTCAGTAATTCGCCCTGGCGCAGGTAAGAATGAACGGCCGGGATCCTCACCATTAATACGGAACTCAAGTGAGTGTCCGCGGATAACTGGATCATCGAATCCAAGTGCTTCACCCATTGCGATTCGGAATTGCTCGCGTACTAGATCGATCCCTGTAATTTCTTCGCTCACTGGGTGTTCTACCTGTAGACGTGTATTTACTTCGAGAAAAGAAATAGTTCCATCGTTGCCGACTAAAAACTCGCATGTTCCAGCTCCGATGTAGCCGGCTTCCTTCATTATGGCTTTACTTGAACGGTATAGCTCTTCATTTTGTTCTGGAGTTAAGAATGGTGCAGGAGCCTCTTCAACGAGTTTTTGATGGCGGCGCTGTAATGAACAGTCACGAGTGCTCACAACGACAGCGTGACCGTGCTTATCAACTAATACTTGAGTTTCAACGTGGCGAGGCTTATCTAAATAGCGTTCTACAAAACATTCACCACGACCAAAGCCGGCTATTGCTTCTCGAACAGCTGATGCAAAAAGTTCTGGGATTTCTTCAAGAGTGTATGCAACTTTTAGTCCACGTCCTCCTCCGCCAAAGGCAGCCTTAATTGCAACAGGAAGGCCGTGCTCTTTTGCGAATGCCACAACTTCTTCGTGGCCATTTACGGGATCTTTTGTTCCTGCAACAAGAGGAGCGCCAGCTTTTGCTGCAATCCTTCTTGCAGAGACTTTGTCGCCGAGTGCGCTAATTGCCGAAGGTGGAGGTCCGATCCAAATTAGCCCTGCATCAATTACTGCTTGTGCAAAATCTGCGCGCTCTGAAAGAAATCCATATCCCGGGTGCACTGCATCAGCGCCAGACTCTTTTGCTACTGCGATCAACTTTGAAATATCAAGATAAGTTTCTGAAGCAGTTAACCCATGCAATGAATATGCATAGTCGGCGCTCTGAGTGTGGATGGCATCGCGATCTTCATCAGAGTAAACAGCAACGCTCTCGATTCCATAGTCTTTACATGCGCGGATAACACGTACGGCAATTTCTCCACGGTTTGCAATCAGTACACGTTTCATCGCATCTCCTTTACTTGCGGCCAAGAATAACCAAGTTGAACCATTGCGCTACGAAGAAATGGCATCGAAATACCAACGACATTTGTGTAGTCACCTTCGATGACTGGAATGAAAGGTGAACCAAATCCATCAAGCGTAAATCCACCAGCGACTTGAAGAGGCTCGCCAGATGCAACGTAGTCATCGATTTCGCTATCTGACATCTTTGAAAATACAACCTTTGTCGTCACCCGATCGGCAATTTCTTTACCGCTCGTTGTGTCGATTACGCAATGACCTGTATGTAAAAGACCTGCGCGACCACTAATTTTCCTTGCTCGTTCAACCGCAATCTCTGGTGTGCCTGGTTTTCCAAAAGAGACTCCATCAACATCAAAAGTCGAATCGCAACCAATAACAATTGCTGGGTAATCAATTTTATCCAAAACTGTGTGAGCTTTGGTGATTGCCAGTGCGATGACTAAATCTTCCGGAGACATTTGGTTAAAGAAATCAGTTTCCTCGTCAACGTTACTCACCATTACTTTTGGTGAGAGGCCAGCACCTTCAAGCAAGCGAAGACGCGAAGTTGATTGAGAAGCTAAAACTATTGTCGGCATGTTAATTACTCTTACGTGCGCCAAAGTTAATTTGAGTCGGAAGTGGCTGCCGAAGCTGTGGCGCGCCAAAAATGCTTCTCTTGATTACTGGAGCAAGTGCCTGGACTTTGTGGCGAGCCATTGCCACTTTGAGAGCGAGGAGTTCTTCTTCTGTGGGGTTTCCTGAAGTTACTTCGAATTCCATTAGAGCGGAATATTTCCGTGCTTGCGAGCAGGCAATATGTCACGTTTGGTCTTTAGCGTTCTAAAGGCCTTCGTAATATATGCACGAGATTGATGCGGTTCGATAACAGTATCGATTGTTCCGCGCTCTGCGGCGGCATATGGATTTGAAAAAGTTTCGGAGTAATCGTTGATGAGTTCTGTGCGAACCTTCTCAGGATTTTTCGCCTCGGCAAGTTCTTTCCTGTACAGAATATTTACCGCACCCTGGGCGCCCATTACCGCAATTTCAGCGCTTGGCCATGCAAAGTTGATATCGCTACCAAGATATTTAGATCCCATCACGATAAAAGCTCCACCATAAGCTTTACGTGTAATCAAAGTTACGAGTGGAACAGATGCTTCTGCATATGCGTAAAGCAACTTTGCTCCGCGGCGAATAATTCCATTCCATTCTTGTTCGGTACCAGGCAAGAAGCCAGGAACATCTACGAGGGTAAGAATTGGGATATTGAAAGCATCACAGAAGCGCAAGAAGCGAGCCGCCTTCTCGCTTGAATTGATATCAAGTGTTCCAGCTAACTGAGATGGTTGATTGGCAATAATTCCAACCGACTCACCTTCGATACGCGCAAAACCAACAACAATATTCGGCGCATAAAGAGCATGAATCTCAAGGAATTCACCTTCATCAACAAGTGTTTGAATCAAAACCTTCATATCGTAAGGCTGATTTGGACTATCTGGAATTAAAGTATTTAGCGCAACATCTGCCTGAGATTCTTCAAGTGTTTGAGTTGGTGGCAAATGTGGAGCGCCATCCATATTGTTTGAAGGCAGATATGAAAGTAACGCTTTTACATAATCAATCGCATCTGCTTCGCTATCTGCTAGGTAGTGAGCGTTACCTGATCGAGTGTTGTGCGTTAAACCGCCGCCAAGTTCTTCCATTCCTACATCTTCACCTGTCACAGTCTTGATGACATCTGGACCAGTAATAAACATATGTGAAGTTTCTTTCACCATTACTGTGAAATCTGTAAGGGCGGGTGAATAAGCAGAACCACCCGCACATGGACCAAGGATTAGAGAAATCTGTGGAATTACCCCAGATGATCGAGTGTTAAGCCTAAAGATTTTTCCAAAACCATTGAGTGATGCAACGCCTTCTTGAATTCTTGCTCCACCGGAGTCATTAATTCCAATTAGTGGGATTCCACTCTTAAGAGCAAACTCTGCAATCTTCACAATTTTTTCTGCATGAACTTCACCGAGACTTCCACCCATAATTGTGAAGTCCTGGGAATACAAAGCGATTGGACGTCCATCGACAGTTGCCGTTCCAATTACGACGCCATCACCGTAGGGACGATTTTTCTCCATACCGAACTGCGTAGAACGGTGGCGTGCAAACTCATCAATTTCAGTAAAGGAATCAGCATCAACTAGAAGCTCTATGCGCTCACGTGCTGTAAGTTTCCCTTTTGCATGTTGCTTTTCAACTGCTCTTGCAGAGCCAGCATGAATGGCTTCTTCAACACGTTCGCGTAAATCTTCGATTTTTCCTGAAGTTGTATGCAGATCTGGGCTCATGGCCTTACGGTACTAGTCGTGGGCACAAATGCGCCAAGAGCGCCACTGGATCAAAGCGCAATCGCCGACGAACTTTCGCAGTACTGGCGGGTAAGCGTGGTTGATCTCACGACATCTACACAAGATGAAGTTGCAGCAAAAATTTCGAACTCACCAGTAGTAAATATAGAAAATTTTAATGAAGTCGTAGTCGCAGATTTTCAAAGTAAAGGTCGAGGCAGATTAGATCGAACTTTTGATGCACCAAAGTCATCTGCACTTTTATTTTCATTTAGCCATCAGCCAAAGCGCAGCCAAAATGATTGGGGATTTCTACCACTGCTAACAGGAATGTGTGTTGCTCGCGCACTCAATAGCTTTATTTTGGGACAGATCCCCGTAACACTTAAGTGGCCAAATGATTTACTTATAGGAGAACTGAAGTTGGGCGGAATAATTGCTGAGGTTCGAGGTAACTCTGTAATCATTGGCGTCGGAATAAATATCGATATGACTTCTCAAGAGTTACCCGTAGTCAGTGCTACCTCACTTGCAATCGTTGGATCCTCAGATCTAAACCGCAATCGCATTCTTGTAAAAATTCTTAATGAGATTGAACTCGGGCTTAATTCATGGGGTGCAGGTGAAATATTTGTTGATCGATACCGGGAGGCATCTGCAACTCTTGGTAAACAAGTACGCGTGCATTGCCCCAATGGCGAAGTCATTGAGTCTAGAGCGATGGATATCGATCCAACCGGCGCGCTAATACTTGAAACCGGAGACCGGATTACAGTCGGAGATGTAATTCATCTAAGATAAGCCAGTGAGCAAAGCTTTTCCAACCGTAGGAATTATAGGTGCGGGCCAACTTGCGCGTATGAGCGTTGCTCCTGCTTCTGCCCTTGGCGTCAAACTTATTCTCTTTGCCCAAAACTCAATCGACAGTGGTGCGCAAATTTGTGAGCACGTTATTGGCGATTATAAAAACCTTGAACAACTTAAAGAGTTTGCCAAAAAATGTGATGTGATTACTTTTGAGCACGAACTTGTTCCTCTCTCAGTGATAAAAGGGTTAGAAGCTGATGGTGTTTGTGTTTATCCATCATCTGCTTCATTTGAATTTTCGCAGGATAAATCCGCAATGAGAAAGCGCCTTGCGGGTTTTCCTGCTCCAAAGTCACAGGTCATAATTGATGCATCAGCAGTAACGGAATTTCCAGTTATAGCAAAGAAAATTTCTGGAGGATATGACGGGCGGGGTGTCTGGAAAGTTGAAGATTCTGAAGCACTCGCTGAGATCTTGAAAACAAACCCAACACTTCTCATAGAAGAACTGATTGATTTTGATTCCGAAGTTGCTGTAATGGTTGCACGCTCACCTCATGGACAAGCCACATCATGGGCGCCTACACAAACTATCCAAGAAGAAGGGATCTGCACTTCAACCATAACTCCGGCGCCCGTACTCGGCGATGAAACTTCTGTGCGAGCTCAGGCCCTTGCCCTAGAAATTGCTGAAGAAATCAGCCTTGTTGGAGTTATGGCTGTAGAAATGTTTGTAAAAGGAGATGATCTCTATATAAATGAGTTAGCGATGCGCGCTCACAATTCAGGCCACTGGACTATTGAAGGATCAAAGACGAACCAATTTGAGCAACATCTACGTGCAATTCTAGATTTACCACTTGGTGATACATCCCTAATCGGCAAATTTGCAGTTATGGGAAATATCTTGGGTTCTGAGAAATCTGATATGTATCGCCCGTATCTTCATTTAATGGCTAGAAACCCTGAGCTTAAATTTCACCAATATATGAAAGAAGTTCGGCTTGGGCGAAAAATTGGCCATGTAAATATTGTGGGAGAAAATCTTCTAGAATTAACCCAGATAGTCCAACATGCCCGTGACTACATGAGCGGAGAAATCGATGAGTGATGTTGCAATCATCATGGGATCAGATTCTGATTGGCCGGTTATGGAAGAAGCTGCGAAAGTTCTAGATTCGCTTTCGATTTCATATACTGCAGAAGTAGTTTCTGCACACAGAATGCCACTTGAAATGGTTGATTTCGCTCAAAAAGCAAAAGCGAATGGAATTAAAGTAATTATTGCCGGAGCAGGCGGGGCTGCACATTTACCTGGGATGGTTGCCTCTCTTACCCCACTTCCAGTTATTGGAGTTCCGGTAGCACTTAAGAATTTGGATGGAATGGATTCACTTCTATCAATCGTGCAGATGCCTGCGGGCATCCCTGTCGCCACTGTTGGCGTTGGCAACGCAAAGAATGCAGGCTTACTTGCTGCACGGATTCTTGGTGTCAGTGATGAAAAGATTTCAGAGAAAGTTACTGAGGGACTTAAGGAAATTAACGCGGAGGCCAAAGCAAAAGGTGCAAACCTTACTGCTCGCAGGAATCAGAAAACTGGCTTTTAGCTTTTAATCAGTACGGCCAAGTGCATGCACTCGCCATCCAGCGCTGCGCCACTTCGCACGATCGAGAGCATTTCTGCCATCAATGAGAAACTTTGATTTCACAAGTTGCCCGATTACCGCTGGATCTAAATCGCGGTATTCCTTCCACTCAGTTAAATGCAAAATTGCATCTGCACCCTTTACGCAGTCTGCAACCTTTTCTGCATAATCAAGATTTGGAAACCTCTTCCGTGCAGGTTCGATGCCCTTTGGATCGTGTACAACAACATTTGCACCAGCTGCTTGTAGTTGCGCTGCAATATCAAGAGCGGGGGAGTCACGCACATCATCACTATCTGGTTTAAATGTCGCACCAAGAACAGCAATTTTATATTGAGTAAGGTCATCAGAAAGATCTGCTCGAACAACGTCAATAACTCTTTGGCGTGCGCGTAAATTAATTGCATCTATTTCGCGCAAGAATTCAAGTGCCTGATCCGCGCCCAGTTCTTGAGCGCGTGCCATAAATGCGCGAATATCTTTAGGTAAACACCCTCCGCCAAAACCAATTCCAGCCTGAAGGAATCGGTTACCAATTCGAGGGTCGTAACCAATTGCCTTCGCGAGCACAGTAACGTCACCACCTGCGGCTTCACAGACCTCAGCCATTGCATTGATAAATGAAATTTTTGTTGCAAGGAATGAATTTGCTGCAACTTTCACAATTTCTGCAGTTGGAAGGTCGGCACGAATCCATGGGGTGCCAAGATCAATTACTGGCTTATAAACTTCTTTCAATATTTCTTCAGCTCGATCATTTGCAACGCCAACCACCAATCGATTTGGAGTGAGCGTATCTTCGACTGCAAATCCTTCTCGCAGGAACTCTGGGTTCCATGCAAGGTCAGCTTGTGGGGCTGATATTGCAAGTTGGTCGCGAAGGCTTTGTGCTGTTCCAACCGGAACCGTTGATTTGCCGACTACAAGCGCTCCATCTTTTAGGTACGGTGCGATTGCTGCAACAGAACTCTTTACGTAAGTAAGGTCTGCCGCAAGCCCATCCTTACTCTGTGGTGTGCCAACGCAAATGAAGTGAACATCTGCATCTGCAACTGCTGAGAAATCAGTAGTAAAAGTTAAGCGACCTGTTTTTACCTCTTGGGCAAGAAGTGTGTCCAGTCCCGGCTCGTAGAAAGGAAGCTCGCCTTTAGAAAGTAAATCAACTTTGCTCTGATCAGTATCAATTCCTATAACTTCAAAACCAAGTGAAGACATACATGCGGCATGTGTTGCACCGAGGTAACCGCAGCCAATTACTGAGAGCTTTTTCGACATGAGAGGCAGTCTATGCCAGGTGTTATTTAATTTCCCCGCACGGATTTTCATCGGCGGTGCGAGTCTTGAACTTATCGACTATTACAGGGGCTCCAGACTTTGTTGAATTTGATTTTGAAGAGCTAGCTGACGGAGAAGGAGTCACTTCATCCACGATTGGTAGATCATCGCGAAGCCTTTGCCAGAGCTCTGTTGTGAGCGCTTCATCCCAAACAACTACAGAACCAACTCCGGGCACGTTTCCATTGGCGTTAGATAAAGGAACGGTGAGAGTTCGCACATTGCCTGAAGCAAGGCTTCGCATTTGCTTGCCTAAATCTAACAAGTCACGTGAATTTAACTGTGAGTCCATGGTCACACTTGCAAGTGAAGCGTTTATAAAGTTGACCATTTTGATTGGATTCAGGAGAACTCCAGAACTTGTAGCTTTGCGCAACACTGAGCTCATAAATTGTTGCTGTCGTTGCATTCGACCAATATCTCCACGCCCATCAAAATCACGAGTTCGGACATATTTAAGAGCTTCAATTCCACCGAGAGTGTGAACACCAGCAGTCATAACAAGGTGGCTCTTCGGATCATCGATATCAACTTTTGAACAAACATCGATCCCGCCCAGTGCGTCGACCATGCCGGCAAAACCTGCAAAACTGATTTCCACGTAATGATCAATCTTTAAATTAGTTTTAGCTTCGATGGTTCGAATTAGAAGCGGCGCTCCACCGTAGGCAAATGCTGCGTTAAGTTTTGCCTGACTTTCTGTAACAATTTTATTTTTATTAGCGCTACTCACGTGTTCTGGGAGAGTTACAAGTGAATCTCGCGGAAGCGAAATTAAATAAACGCGATCTCGTGACTTACTGATGTGTACCAGCAACATCGTGTCAGAGCGTCCACCTGCTGCGGTTGCAGTTGTTCCAACTCGAAGTGCGCGCATTTGTTCTTTGGTAAGACCCTCACGAGTATCGGACCCGACTAGTAAATAATTTAGCGCTTGCGAAGTTTTTTCAGGGCGATTCGTTAGCCCATTAAACACATCAATGCGAGCGATTTTTCCACTTACCTGGCCCAGGCCAAGCCAAGAGGTCGAAGCAATTACAACAACTGCCACGGACAGTGATGTAATTATTCGAATAGCTCGAGTCGATTTCACGTGCGAAGCCTACTTGCACGGTAGCGTGGAGGTGTTATGACGACTCCAACAAATTCGTTATCTGCCTCACCGGCGATTAGCGTAATCCTGCCGGTGCTCAACGAGGAGCACCATCTTGCAGAAGCCGTTGAAGCAATCCTTTCTCAGGATTATCTCGGAACCTTTGAAATCATTTTGGCGCTTGGCCCATCCAAAGACAGTAGTAATGAAATAGCTTCCGATCTTTCAGCTCGTGATGCTCGAGTTGTTTTAGTCTCAAATCCAACAGGAAGAACTGCAGCAGGATTAAATGCTGCGCTAATGAAGTCCAAGAATGAAATTATTGTGCGCGTAGATGGCCACGCGAAAGTACCTTTAAATTACTTATCTCTAGTTGTAGAGATCTTGAAAAAAACTGGCGCTGTAAATGTCGGCGGTGTAATGGCAGCCGTCGGCGTTAGTAAATTTGAAAAAGCTGTGGCTGGTGCAATGCGAAGCCCACTTGGAGTTGGCGCTTCCAAGTTTCATACCGGCGGAGCAGCAGGTGAAGTAGATACGGTCTATTTAGGTGCATTCATTCGAAGCGCACTTGTCGATGTTGGAGGATTCGATGAGCGATTTATTCGCGCCCAAGATTGGGAGCTAAATCATCGGTTAAAGGAGAAAGGCGGATTGATTTACTTCGATCCTCGCCTGGAAGTTACTTACCGTCCGAGGCCAAATTTAAAGAAATTGGCTAAGCAATATTTTGAATATGGAAGATGGCGAAGAGTTGTATCGCGAAGGCATCAAGGAACGATAAATTATCGCTATTTGGCACCTCCACTAACAGTATTGGGATTTACTACTTCTTTGATATGCGGTTTGTTCATATACCCACTTCTTTTTATCCCTGCATGCATTTATGCTGCTTTTATTATTTTGGGTGCGCTCTCAATATCTAGAAGTCCTATTGAATATTTCTTGTTATTGGCGATTTTGCCTGCAATGCATTTTTCGTGGGGCGCGGGATTTATTACTTCCCCACGTTCAATTGTGCCGATGGGGTAGCCTTTACCTATATGAGTACGCAAGTAACTATTTACGAACCTTTTCGTGCAGGCCTACCGCCTCTCCGTGCTTACTTTCGCCAACTTTGGTCTCGCCGTACCTTTATTTCTGAATTTGCACGCGCAGAACTCCGTGAACAAAATTTCGATTCAGTATTTGGACAGCTTTGGCTAATTCTTAACCCACTTTTACTTTCAGGAGTTTACTTCCTGCTTATTTATATAATTCGCGGAAGCAGTGATTCGACTAGGTATGCCCATTTGACTGCCAGTCTCTTTCTCTTCTACATGATCGGCAATAGTTTGAGTGGGGGAGTAAAATCAATCACTTCGGGTCAGCGGCTGATTATGAACACCGCTTTTCCGCGCATCATGTTGCCAATTTCTGCGACCGTTGTTGCGCTATTTAAGTTCATACCAACTCTCGCTGTTTTCTTCATACTTCGCGCATTGGTTGGGCTGCCATATTCATGGCAAATGTTTTGGGCTATTCCAGTTTTCCTAGTTGCGCTCTTGATGAGTCTCGGAATGGCAATTACGATTTCATGTATCAACGTTTATTTTCGCGACATTTCAAATTTCTTGCCTTATATAACTAGAAGCCTTCTTTACCTCTCTCCAATCCTTTTCGAAGCGACCACTCTCTCCCCGAAGATAAGGAAATTTGAGACCTTTAATCCGCTATTTTCACTTATAGATTCTTGGTCTCGCGCAGTCGTTCATGCAAGTGCCCCCGATATGAATTCGCTTCTCCAGAGTCTTCTTTGGGCACTGGGAATATTTCTTATTGGAACATATTTCTTCCTATCGAGGGAGCGTGATTTCGCTGTCCGCCTCTAATTCAAACTCTCAGAACAGTATTCATGCAGAACATGGTTTAGCTGTCTCGATCACAAATTTGGGTCTTATTTATAAAACTTCTATTTCTAAGCGTCCAACTTTTAAGGCTCGACTTAAAACTATTGGAAAAGGCAAGAAGCACACGCGTCTGGTTAACGCGATAAGCGATGTGAATATTGATGTTCATTACGGTTCGGTGCTCGGAGTAATTGGATCTAATGGAGCCGGTAAATCTTCGCTTATGCGTGTAATTTCGGGAATCATTCCTCCTACTCAAGGCAAAGTTGAAGTTCACGGAAGTGTAAGCACCTTACTGGCCCTTGGAGTTGGTTTTAATCCCTCCATGACTGGCCGATCCAACGTTTACCTTGGTGGGTTAGCTGCCGGAATGTCTCGGGCAGAAATTGATAACCGATTTGATGCAATTGCAGATTTTGCCGAACTCGGAGATGCAATTGATGCGCCAATGCGTACATATTCATCAGGAATGTTTGCGCGCCTAGCATTTTCAGTTGCAGCAACAGTAGAACCAGACATTTTAATTATTGACGAAGCACTTAGCACTGGCGATGCTCGTTTCAAAGAGAAGAGCCTAAATCGAATTAAGGAACTCAGAAGTGCAGACCGAGCTCTCATCTTGGTAAGCCACGCGCTTGCGACAATTGAAGAAATCTGTAACGAAGTTCTTTGGTTAGATAAGGGCAAAATTATGATGCGTGGTAAGCCAGAGGAAGTTATTGCCGCGTATAGAGATTTCTTAAATGTAGGAAAGAGCGCTGCATCAAATGAGGATGTTTAAGCCTCTTTTACTTTTAACCTTTGTAGTGATTACGGCGCAAATATCTCCGTCTTTAGCTGATCAAGCCCCATCAAACTTTTCCTTCACGGGGTCGGGGTATGGACATGGCGTTGGCTTAAGCCAAATCGGCGGTCGTGCCAAAGCCATTGCAGGTGAAACGAGTACTTCAATACTTGGATATTACTTTCCAGGAAGTGCACTTTCTGTTGTAGATGAAAGCCAGTCACTTCGGATAAATATTGGGCATTTATTAACTACCGCAAGGCTGCGAACTGATTCAGTTGGGGGAGGCGTTAGCGCATACACGGGAAATCTCCTTGAGACTCAGACCGCACAGCCACTTTCAATTCACGCTCCTCGCCAGATTTTCCAATTGCAATTAATCGGCTCATCTATTGCACTTTCATCTGTTACGGGAAAAATTTCCACTCCGATTGCCACGGAAAAGAGTTTTACTTTTAGATGGACTGGCACCCGAAACCTCGAAGGTGCACC
>CAIMUD010000209.1 GCA_903844585.1 uncultured Actinomycetes bacterium
GCATCGCTCCTGCTCGCATTGGTGGCTATGCAGATCACGGTCAAGAGATTGCCGTTGGAGCGTTTGCAAATCTCACCGTGCTCAATCCAACGCTCATCTCACGCGTGGATCGTGACTTAGTAGCTTCGCGCAGTCGCAATACGCCTTTCCATGGGATTGAATTACCTGGTGTGGTTATCGCGACGTTTTTCAAAGGCAAATCCACTTATCGCAACCCGCAAAACGGTGGCCCTAAATGAGTAAAGCGTTTCTTGTTCTAGATGATGGAAGAATCTTCGAAGGTCGTCAATGGGCTGCGGTGGGTAAGACTTTTGGAGAGGCTGTTTTTCAAACCGGCATGACTGGCTACCAGGAAACCTTGACGGATCCGAGTTATCACAAGCAGGTGGTCGTTATGACTGCGCCACATATTGGAAACACTGGGGTTAATAGTCAAGATAACGAGTCAGAAAAGATTTGGGTAGCTGGCTTTGTCGTGCGAAATCCATCCACTCTGACCAGCAATTGGCGTAGTCAAAAAGATTTGGAAGATGAACTCAAAGATCAAAAAATCATTGGTATTCAAGGAATAGATACTCGCGCGCTGACCCGACATCTGCGCGATAGAGGCGCAATGAGAGTTGGCATCTTTTCAGGGCTAGAACTTTCACGCGAAAAAATGGTTGTCGAAGTGCGAAAGGCCAGCCCTATGTCAGGGGCTTATTTGTCCCAAGACGTATCGACTCTAAAACCTTATGTGATTAAGGCTGTGGGGGAGAAGAAGTTCACTGTTGCTGCAATCGATTTAGGCATTAAAGGTGCAACCCCCAGAGCGCTAGCAGCTCGTGGAGTCGAAGTTCACGTTCTGCCCTATAACGCAACTCTTAAAGATATTGAATCCGTTAAACCCGATGGTGTTTTTCTTTCTAATGGCCCAGGTGATCCTGCAACTATGACGGCAGTCATTGATGTTGTTAGAGATGTATTAACGGCCGAAATTGCGATTTTTGGGATTTGTTTTGGTCACCAAATTTTGGGAAGAGCACTAGGGTTCGATACATATAAATTGCAATTTGGTCATCGTGGAATTAATCAACCAGTACTTGATAAAAGCACAGGTAAAGTTGAGATAACTGCACATAATCATGGCTTTGCTCTTAAGGCCCCGACAGATGAAACTTTCTCCACAGTATTTGGGCCGGGTGAAGTAACTCATGTAAGCCTAAATGATGGTGTCGTCGAAGGACTTCAATTATTAGAACGTGGAGCATTTAGCGTGCAGTACCACCCAGAAGCAGCGGCTGGTCCTCACGATGCTGCATACCTCTTTGATCGATTTATTTCTTTAATGGAAAAATATCCTCGTAAAGTGGCGTCCAACTGATGGCACGGGATTTAACTATCAAAAGCGTCCTTGTCATTGGTTCTGGACCAATTGTCATTGGACAAGCATGTGAATTTGATTATTCAGGAACCCAAGCTTGTCGCGTCTTGCGTGCAGAAGGCATCAGAGTAATTCTCGTTAATTCGAATCCAGCGACAATTATGACCGACCCAGAATTTGCAGATGCAACTTATATCGAACCGATAACACCGGAATTTATCGAGCGGATTATTGCTAAAGAACGTCCGGACGCGGTGTTAGCAACCCTTGGCGGACAGACAGCTCTAAACGCCGCAATTGGTCTATTTGAAGCTGGAACTTTGCAAAAGTACGGCGTAAAACTCATTGGTGCCGATGTTGCCGCTATCCAGCGTGGTGAGAATAGAGAACTCTTTAAAGGTATCGTCGCTAAAGTTGGAGGCGAATCTGCCAAATCAATTATCTGTCACACGATGGAAGAAATTCTGAGTACCGTAGTTGATCTGAATTATCCTGTTGTGGTCAGACCATCTTTCACAATGGGTGGTCTAGGTTCTGGTATCGCTTTTGATGAAGAAACTCTCCGTCAGATTGCAGGAGCTGGATTACGCCATAGCCCAACATCAGAGGTTCTTTTGGAAGAATCAATCATTGGATGGAAAGAGTATGAACTAGAGGTTATGCGCGATAAGGCGGATAACGTCGTAATTGTTTGCACCATTGAAAACCTTGATCCGATGGGAGTTCATACGGGCGATTCCATAACCGTTGCTCCTGCGATGACACTGACTGATGTTGAATTTCAAAAATTGCGAGATCTATCCATAGAAATCATTCGTGAAGTAGGTGTAGATACTGGTGGTTGCAATATTCAATTCGCCGTCAATCCAGATAATGGTCGAATCATTGTTATTGAAATGAATCCGCGTGTCTCTAGATCTAGCGCTCTAGCTTCTAAAGCGACAGGTTTTCCTATTGCAAAAATTGCGACGAAACTAGCCATCGGGTACACGCTAGATGAGATAAAGAATGACATCACACAGGTTACCCCGGCCTCCTTTGAACCAACTCTTGATTATGTAGTTGTGAAAGCCCCACGCTTTGCATTTGAAAAATTTGCAGATGCCGATCCGCGTCTGACAACAACTATGAAGAGCGTTGGGGAAGCGATGGCAATCGGCCGTTCGTTTCCTGAAGCACTCATGAAAGCGCTTCGTTCACTCGAACGAAAAGAAGCGATTTTTCAATTTCCCGCAGAAGTTAGCGATTCAACCAAATCGGCGCTCCTGGTTTCTATGACTATCCCAACGGAATATCGCTTGCAACAGGTTCAGGGCGCACTCTGGGCAGGTGCGTCAATTCATGAGGTATTTGCTGCCACCAAGATTGATCGATGGTATTTGCATCAGATCACACTTATCAATGCTGCGGCTAGAGAAATTGCGCAGCCGGGAGAACTTACTTATGAAATTTTGAAAAGCGCTAAGGAGATTGGTTTCTCCGACTCACAAATTGCCATTCTTCGCGAAACAACCGAAGATGATGTACGCAAGGCACGTCATCATTTAGGGCTACATCCCGTGTATAAAACTGTTGATACATGTGCAGCCGAATTCGAAGCATTCACCCCATATCACTATTCAAGTTACGAAGAAGAAACAGAAGTGCGGCCTCGCACCAAACCCGCAGTAATAATTCTGGGAAGTGGTCCCAATAGAATTGGCCAAGGAATTGAGTTTGATTATTCCTGTGTTCATGCTTCGTTCACTTTACGTGAGGCAGGCTACGAAACAATTATGATTAACTGCAATCCAGAAACTGTTTCGACGGATTACGACACCAGCGATCGACTCTATTTCGAACCGTTGACTCTTGAAGATGTGTTGGAGATCGTTCATGCCGAAACTATTGCAGGACCAGTTTTGGGCGTCATTACACAGTTAGGTGGCCAGACTCCTCTTGGCTTAGCCGCAGGACTCAAGGCTGCCGGAGTTAATATTTTGGGCACCTCACCAGATGCGATCAATCTCGCTGAAGAACGTGGTGCCTTTGGACAGGTACTAGCAGAACAAAATCTCAAAGCTCCTAAATTTGGAATGGCATCGACGCAGCAGGAAGCTTTAGATATTGCGCACACCATTGGTTACCCGGTGCTTGTAAGACCGTCATTTGTACTCGGCGGACGAGGAATGGAAATTGTCTATGACGATGCCTCACTTGGAGGTTTTATTTCAAGAGCGACGGATATCACGCCAGATCGTCCGGTTCTTGTCGATCGCTTCCTTGATAGTGCGATTGAAATAGATGTTGATGCCCTCTATGACGGCACCGAGCTTTTCCTTGGCGGAGTTATGGAACACATAGAAGAAGCAGGAATTCACTCTGGTGATAGCGCTTGCGTCTTACCTTCTACGACGATTTCAGCCTCGCAACATTCACAGATTCGAGAAGCGACGCTGAAAATTGCATCCGGTGTTGGGGTGCGCGGGCTTATCAATATTCAATTCGCAATAGCCGAAGGACAGCTTTATGTACTTGAAGCTAATCCACGCGCCTCTCGTACTGTTCCATTTGTAAGTAAAGCAACAGGAGTATCACTTGCGAAGGCGGCTGCGCGAATTGCACTCGGTACAACAATTCTTGAATTGAGATCAGAAGGACTTCTGCCTTCACAAGGTGATGGCCAAGCAAAAGGAATCTCTGTGAAGGAAGCAGTACTTCCTTGGAATCGTTTTAGGCGTACTGATGGTCGCGGAGTCGATGCCGTCTTAGGTCCTGAGATGCGATCCAC
>CAIMUD010000210.1 GCA_903844585.1 uncultured Actinomycetes bacterium
AAGGATGATTCAATGATTGATCCAACTGTATGTCTTGGGTTTAGCGAGCTAAATGGATCCTGGAAAATCATCTGCATAGACGATCTGTACTTCTTCATCGCGCGTGGCTTTAACTTTGAAATATCTTGCCCTTGAAAGATGATTTCACCGCTCGTTGGTTCATACAATTTCATAACTGTGCGGCCAACCGTGGTCTTTCCGCATCCAGATTCGCCAACTAGCCCAACCGATTCGCCAACCTTTACATTAAAGGTGACGCCGTCTACCGCTTTGACGACAGGTGTTTCTGAACCAAAGGAGAAGCCGCGCTTTCCTTCGAAGTGCATCTTCAAATTATTTACTTCAAGAATATTCTCAGCCATTTATAGTCGCTCCTATTTGAAGTTGAGAAATACGTGACACATCACTTGCACCCAAATGGCATCTCGCCCATTGATCTTCGCGCTTTAACTCCAACTTCGGAGTCGTGCTAGTACATAAACCACTGCCAACATGTTCTGCAAATGCGCAACGTGGCGCAAATGAGCAACCGTTAGGCAAGTTAATCAAAGATGGTGGTGTACCTGGAATCGCCAAGAGTCTGTGTCCAAGTGATGACTGTTCCAGGCGAGGCAGTGAGGCTAACAATCCGCGAGTGTATGGATGAACTGATTGATAGAAAATATCGTCAATTCCGCCAGTTTCTACAATTTTTCCGGCGTACATAACGCAGACACGATCAGCGACCTCGGCGACAACTCCAAGATCGTGAGTAATCATGATGACTGCCATGTTGAACTCTTTTTGCAAATCTTTAATCAACTGCAAAATTTGTGACTGAACGGTTACATCCAGAGCAGTTGTGGGTTCATCTGCAATCAGCAGAGATGGATTGTTAATCAACGACATCGCGATCATTACGCGCTGGCGCATTCCACCAGAAAATTGATGAGGGAAATCATTAACGCGCTTGGAGGCGTCTGGGATACCGACTAAATCAAGCATTTCGACTGCGCGAGCCAAGCCAGCGCGCTTGGAACCGGTGTTGTGCAGATGCCAGGCTTCAGCGATCTGCTTTCCAACGGTAAAGAAAGGGTGCAGCGCAGACATTGGATCCTGGAAAATCATCGCCATCTCTTTGCCACGAAGCGCGCGCAGTACTTCGGGTTTTGCTGAAATCAAATCAACTCTGCCACTTGGCAGATTAAGCCAAGCGTGGCCAGAAATATTTGTACTTCCGGCGTTATGCAATCCCATCACAGCTAAATTCGATACAGATTTTCCTGAACCGGATTCACCAACAATGGCTAGCGTCTCACCAAGACCAACGCTGTAGCTAACTTCGTTCGTTGCTTGAACCAAGCCATCTTCGGTTGGAAAGGAAACGTTTAGGTTTTCGACTTCTAGGAATTTGCTCATTTTATTCTCACCCGCGGATCGATATAAGCGTAAGCAATATCCACGATTAAATTCATAAAGACCACAAATGCCGATGCGATGATCGTTGTTGCAACAATAATTGGAAGATCATAAGTTTGGAAAACCGCCTTAACGCTGAGGCTTCCGAGGCCATCTAGCCCAAAGATCTTTTCAGTGATAATTGCGCCTCCAAGAAGACCAGAGAAATCCAAACCAGCCATGGTCACAAGCGGCGCAAGTGCGGCGCGTAAAACATGCTTACGCAGAATTACTTTCTCACTTAATCCTTTAGCACGAGCGGTACGGATGTAATCCTCAGAAGCTGTTTCCAGGACGTTTGACCTAGTAAATCTGGTATAGGTCGCAGCGTATGCAATCGCCAAAGTTAAACTTGGGAAGAAGAAGGCTTTTAGCCAGCCGACTGGGTCAGTAAATGGATTTGCCCAATTGCCAATTTGCAACGGGTCAATCAAATTAAATTTAAGAACAACAAAGATGATAATAAGTACGCCAGTTAAAAAGGTAGGAAGTGAAGTTCCGACAAGTACGAATACAGTGCTCGCCTTATCTAAGAATTTGCCGCGGTTTTTGGCGGCTAAAATTCCGAGGCTTACTCCGACGACCATCCATAAGAAGAAAGCGCCTAAAGCAAGGCTGAGGGTTACTGGGAAAGTCTTCGCAATTAATTCAGTTACACATTGATGGCGGGTAAAGGTATATCCAAAGGCCGGTGCTGGGCAGTGAAAAGCCGCTGCGCCTTGTCCATAATCTCTTCCGAGGAAGAGTCCTTGCATAAAGCGCCACCATTGTTCAAGAACAGGAACATCAAGGCCGAGGCGGATTCTATTTGCCTCAACTAAAGCCGGGGTGCATTGCTTGGAACAGATTAAGCGAGCGGCATCAACGGGAATCCAATCAAAGATGTAGAAGACGGAGATGCTCACCAGAATAAGCAAAATTAAGGTGTAGATCACGCGCCGGACTACAAAGTTAAACAATTTCAGACTCCAGTTGTTTATTGAGAATTAATTTGATGCCTCTAAAAAGCACCAGGTGATAATTTCTTATCACCTGGTGCCATTACTTTAGAGCAAATACGTTTTAAATATTACTTCTTAACGTATAGGTTGCCGAATATCCAAGTTCCCTGAGGATCCCAGAAATCAACTCCACCAACCTTTGAGCCCCAATAATCTTGGGTCTTTGTAAAGGCGGTGTAGACATACCAGTACTGATCCATACCGAACTGGTTCAGCTTCTTCCACATAGATGCCTGCTTATTGCGATCTAGCTCACTTAGAGCCTTATTCACATTTGATATGAAGAGCTTGTATGAAGCGGCTTGTGCGCCGGTTGCCTTCATGTTGCTTGTGTAGTTACAGCAACCTTGTCCCCACATCTCAGGTACAACTGTTGAAGCATTTGCCCAGTCTGGACCCCAACCGGAACCGAATAGATCGGTTTCAGTCTTGTACTTCTCAAGGTTCGCATTCCAGGTTCCTGATGGCTTGTAAGAAACGTTGACTACAAAGCCAGCCTTCTTAAGTCCATCGCCCACGATAGTTGCAACCTTCTTGCTAGTTGCAGTATCAGTGCGATAGTAAGAGATGCCCTTCTTAGGGTCAGTAACTCTCTTTACAGTTGCTGGACATACCTTCTTGGCATCATTTAGCAGCTGCTTTGCATATTCAGGATTTCCTTCGATCTTGTAATTCTTATCGTGAATATTTCCAGTTGTTGGAGCGTAATCAAGGCCAAGGTTTGGCTTGATGATTCCATCGCCTGGTTCGCCGTAGTACTTAGTACCACCGTTTAGGTCAATGAGCGCCTGTGCTGGGTAAGCGAAGAAGATCGCCTTACGAACCAACAAGCAGTCAAGGTGACCTGGTGCGTTATTTGCAGTCACATAACTTACATATGGGTCGAAGAGGTTCCAACGACGATCTGCCATCTTTGGATCTTCCATCGCCTTGATGTTGTTGGCAGGTGCCAATCCATCTAGGTTAACCGCATTTGGCTTGGAATCTTTAAGAGTGATCTCATCGCGTAGATCTTCAGCAACGTTAAATGTTACGACGATCTTATCTGGATAAGGCGTACGGAAATCTGAAGACTTATTCCATTCTGGGTTTCTTACCAAAACGAATTCATCGTTGATTTCATACTTTGAAATCTTGTATGGACCTGTCGCCAATGGGTGGAGGTCATACTTATCGCCAGTGTCTTTTGACTTCTTGACTGGACCAGATGCCTGGTAAGTCATGTAGTAGTTAAAGTCTGGTACTGACTTCTTTAAGTTGTAAGTAATTGTGTTACCTGAACAAGTTACAGCTTTGTCATATAGATCTTGACCGGTCTTTACATATGGACCCTTGTAACTTGATTCTCCACCTGAGCCAGGGATATCAAGCCACTGGATTG
>CAIMUD010000211.1 GCA_903844585.1 uncultured Actinomycetes bacterium
TCAAGCAAGTGGAACCGATTACTACGCAACCTTGCGCACACAGATTGCGCTGGAACGTTGTGAGTGTGCGGTAGTAGTACTTGATGCTTCAGAACCCATCTCCGAACAGGATTTACGAATAATCACCATGGTCGAAGAGGCTGGTAAGGCGATGGTGATTGTTATGAATAAATGGGATTTGGTTGATGAAGATAGGAGAGATCAACTAGATAGAGAAATAGATCGCCATTTGGATCAGGTTGAATGGGCCCAACGTGTAAATGTTGCCGCAAAGACTGGCTGGCATAGAGATCGGTTAGCTCCGGCACTTCGCACGGCACTCGATGGATGGGAGCACCGCGTACCAACAGCCAAGCTCAATTCATTCCTAGGTGCTCTAATTGGAGCAACGCCTCCGCCAGTTCGAGGGGGAAAGCAGCCTAAGATTTTTTATGCGACCCAAGCTGGCATAGCCCCTCCTAAGTTCGTAATTTTCTCAAATGGCTGGATTGAAGCTAGTTATCGTAGATTTATTGAGCGTAGATTGCGTGAAGAGTTCGGTTTTCCTGGCACGCCTGTTCAGGTAGCGATTCGAGTTAAGGAACGCGAGAAAGAGAATTGAGCCAAGTCTTAACAATTCCTAACGGACTTTCCCTTCTGCGTGGATTCGGTATACCCATCTTCATCTATCAGGCGCTGGTGATCAAAGCTGATAAGTGGGCGATTCTTACTCTGGTGATAGCGGGAGCGACAGATTATTTTGATGGAAAATTAGCAAGAGCATGGAATCAAACTACTGCTGTTGGTGAAATTCTAGATCCAGCCATTGATCGTCTCTATATTATTTCTACTCTCGTCGTCCTCTACATTCGAGGAGCAGCTCCTCTTTGGCTGATATCGGTTTTAATTGGACGCGATGTTGTTATGGCCTTTTTCGCTCTAGCTCTACAACTAAAAGGATTGCCTCCAATAAAAGTCTCATACCTTGGGAAAGCTGCGACTTTTAATCTGCTTTATGCTTTCCCACTTCTCCTTCTGGCGCTTTCAACTAATCGTTTCAGTACTGTTGCCTTCATAGCCGGTTGGAGCTTTACTTTGTGGGGCGTGGGCCTATATGTAGGGACCGCTATTGGCTATATGCAAGATGCTGTGGTTAGAATTACGAACGCAAACTAGAAACGGATTATTAGATGTCTTCCATTCCAGATAACCTTCAGTACACAAAAGAACACGAATGGGTCTTATCTAGCGGCATGAGTGTTTACCGAATGGGTATCACTGATTTTGCGCAAGGAGCCCTGGGTGACATCGTCTATGTTCAGCTACCTAAAGTTGGTGAAAGCGTGAGCGCCGATAAGGTCTGCGGTGAAGTTGAATCAACTAAGAGCGTAAGTGAAATTTTTGCACCGGTAAGCGGAAAAATTGTCGCGATAAATGAAGCGTTGGCTTCCACGCCAGAACTTGTGAATCAAGATCCGTATGGAGCTGGCTGGTTGGCCGAAATTGAAGTTTCTTCACCACCCTCTGGCTTACTCTCCGCAAGTGATTACGGTCAAATCACCGCGTAGTTTCTTGGCAATAGATTGGGGAAAAGTAGGCTTTTTCCGCTTGATTCGCCTTCAACTCTCCTCTAGTGTCAGCCTCAACTTGAAGTTGAAGCGCAGGGAGAGGGAGGGGTTTTTATGTCAGCGGCAAGAAATGAAGATGAATTGACATCGACTCTCCACCTTGGTTTGCGCTCGGTTGTTGAAGGTTCTCCAGATAGCGCTCTGACTCGTTTTTTGAATTCGGCTAGTGAAGAAGAACTTGCCGCGTACAAATCTATAGTCGGCAAAGGCGCTAAATCAGCGATGATTTTTATCCACCGAGGTCCATCTAAGGGCTCTAGGTACTTATTGGATCAAGGCGCACTGCAAGCTACTGTCTCGATCGGTCGTAGCAAAGAGAGCAATATCTTTCTTGATGACATCACGGTTAGCCGCACGCATGCAAAGATTTTTATGACCCCTCTTGGGATAGAGATTTCCGATCTGGGCAGCCTCAATGGTACGTATGTAAATAATGAATCTTTGGCTAACAAGAAGCTTATATCTGGCGATGAGATTCAAATCGGCAAGTTCCATATGCTTTTTGTATCAGCAACAGAGCAATCAAATATTGATCTAAAAGAGGAGAAGTAAGTGGGAGTTCCGGCACGCGCGTATTTGAGTATTGGTGAAGTACTCTCCAAACTTCGTTCCGATTTTCCGGATATAACGATTTCTAAAATCCGTTTCCTAGAATCTGAAGGACTTATCGAACCCCAGAGAACTCCATCTGGTTATCGCAAATTCACAGCAGTCGATCTAGATCGCCTACGGTATGTACTTCTGGCGCAGCGGGATCAATATTTACCTCTTCGTGTAATTAAGGAAAATTTGGGCGCTCTAGATCGTGGATTACAGCCTGCGGCAGTATCTGGCGGCTTAGCCGGGCCAAGGCCAAGTCTGGCAACTATTGATGGCCAGATTTCGCCAGCTTCATTTATCGAGACATCGGATATGCGACTATCTCGAGAGGAACTTCTTAATGCATCTGGCATTACCGATGATCAACTTATGGAGCTAGAGTCCTATGGTTTGATCACAATTCGCGGTCGACATTACGATAGTGATGCCCTGTCTGTTGCAAAAGCCGTTTCTGAAATGGCTGGCTTTGGAATTGAACCCCGTCACCTTCGTTCATTTAAATCTGCTGCAGACCGTGAAATAGGTTTAATCGAGCAAGTGATCACACCACTTACTCGTCAAAAAAGTGCTGATTCAAAGGCCCGCGCCCAGGAAGTTCAAAATGAGATAGCTTCGCTATCCGTGCGACTTCACGCAGCGCTCGTTCGCGCTGGACTAAATCGCCCCCGTTAGAGAATTAGAAAAGGCGATGTTCGTACGAATGGAAGTAGTTGGCGTTCGTATTGAGATGCCGTCAAATCAACCAATAGTCTTATTAAAAGAGGTTGAAGGATCTAGATTCTTGCCCATATGGGTAGGCGCTCACGAAGCTACTTCGATTGCATTTGCTCAACAAGAGATGACTCCAAAACGCCCTCTGACCCATGATTTGATGGCAGATCTTCTAAGCGCAATGGATGCGACGCTGGTGGCCGTACAAATAACTAATATTATTGACGGCGTTTTTTATAGTGAACTCCTTTTACAAGTAGGAGGCATCGCTATTGATCCGATTTCAGCTAGACCATCAGATGCGATAGCACTGGCACTTCGAAGAAAAACCAACATCATGGCATCTAGCCAATTGCTCGACGAGGTGGGAATCGACATCCCTGAACGTGTGGCCGGCCAGGTAAGTAACGGTGCAGACGGCCCAGGTGCGGATGTGGAGATGGAACGCTTTAGGGAGTTCTTAGATCAGATCAATCCAGAGGACTTCGCCGGGTAAGCCTCGACCTCAAGTTTAGGTTTGCCCCGTGTCGGTCGTTGAATACGGGCAGCTGTGGACTTATTGTTGCCTCATTCCCCAGTAGAGATGAGCTCACGTGACCTCCCCAGTTACGCCAGATTCAACCACCGTTGATGAAGTTGGATATCGCGGTGCAACGGCTTGTTCAGCTGCTGGTATTTCATATCGCCAGTTAGATTATTGGGCTCGCACTGGTCTAGTAGAACCAAGCGTACGAACTGCGACGGGATCTGGAACATCACGCTTATATGGCTTTCGTGACATTCTTGTTTTAAAGGTTGTAAAGCGACTCCTTGATGCCGGAGTTTCTCTGCAGAATATTCGTACAGCGGTAAATCACCTTCGTAGTCGAGGTGTCACTGAATTGGAGAGTATCACTCTGATGAGTGACGGAGCCTCTATTTATGAGTGCGCAAGTGCAGATGAGATCGTTGACTTACTTCAAGGCGGACAGGGCGTATTTGGAATCGCCGTAGGTAAAGTCTGGCATGAGGTTGAGGGTTCTTTAGCGAGCCTGCAGGGCGAGGTAAATGGCGTCGCCGTCGGTGGCGAAAGTAACGACGAACTTGCTTTGCGTCGTAAGGCGAAAGGCGCTTAATAGCAATATTCTCATCCTCTTGAACTCACCGACTATTTAAATTCGGTGCCAGAACTAGGGGGAGTGGTGATGACCTTCAACCACGAAGCATTTCTCGGCAGACATATAGGTCCTTCCGATGAAAATGTAACCTCAATGCTCACGCTGCTCGGATATAAAGATTTAGATTCGTTCACTAAAGCCGTCGTACCAGCATCTATTGCTATCGCAGAGCACATTGAGCAAGTTCTGCCGGAAGCGGCAACTGAAGTAGAGACTATTGCAGAACTGCGACGACTTGCCTCTGAAAATAAACTCGTTAAATCATTTATTGGTGCTGGTTATTACAACACCCTCACACCCGCGGTAATAAAGCGCAATGTATTGGAGAATCCAGCTTGGTATACGGCTTACACACCGTACCAACCCGAGATCTCCCAAGGCAGACTCGAAGCTCTATTCGCTTTCCAGACTGTTATCTCTGATTTAACTGGATTACCCATTTCTAATGCATCGATGCTTGACGAGGGTACTGCTGCGGCTGAGGCGATGACTCTGGCAAAGCGTAATTTCAAGGGAACAGATAGCGCGGTATTTCTTATCGATGCGAAGGTGCATCCACAAACTAAAGCAGTCGTTGCAACTCGAGCAAAACCGTTAGGTATTGAGTTAGTAGAAATATCTTCAACGGAGAAATCTGAGCTTAATAGCCATGATTTTTTCGGTTTGTTAGTCCAGTATCCAGATACTCATGGTGAGGTGCGTGCTTATGAAGAGGCTGCTGAAGTAGTTCACACAAAAGGGGCATTCTTAGTTGCTGCTACAGATCTACTAGCTCTGACGCTTTTAAAAGCACCAGGGGAGTGGGGCGCCGATATTGCAGTTGGTACAGCGCAACGTTTTGGTGTTCCCATGGGATTTGGAGGACCGCACGCAGGATTCATGTCGGTGCGTACTGGTCTTGAAAGATCACTCCCAGGCCGACTCATCGGCCAGAGTTTAGATATTCATGGCAATCCTGCTTTCCGTTTAGCCCTGCAGACACGTGAACAACATATTCGTCGGGATAAGGCGACAAGCAATATCTGCACAGCCCAGGTTCTACTTGCAAATATGAGCGCTTTTTATGCGATGTGGCATGGGCCAGTTGGGTTGCGTCAGATTGCCAACCGAGTGCGTGCTTTTACATCGGTATTCGCGCAGTCAGGAATCAAAATTAGTAATGAATCCTATTTTGATACGCTCACTATTGAGGTCACGGATGCCAGAGCAACTGTGGCTAAGGCTCTCGAGGCTGGCTTTAATATTCGCTACATTGATAAGCAACGCGTCAGTATTTCTTTTGATGAGACAACAACCCAGTCCGAAGTTCAATCACTAGCTTTAGTCTTTGGTGTCACGGTAGATTTCAAAAAATCTATTGCAAGTGTTGGGCCCGAAGCACGGGTATCTAAATTTTTAGAACATCCCGTATTTAATACCTACCATTCCGAGACTGCCATGATGCGATATCTTCGCACGCTAGCAGATCGCGATCTAGCGCTAGACCGAACTATGATTCCGCTTGGTTCGTGCACAATGAAACTCAACGCTGCAACTGAAATGGAAGCTGTAACGTGGCCTGAATTTGCATCGCTACATCCATTTGTTCCAACAAATCAAAGCGTAGGATCTAGAAAACTAATTGCAGAACTCTCCGATTTTCTTATCAAAATAACTGGTTATGACGCTGTATCCCTGCAGCCAAACGCCGGTAGTCAGGGTGAATTCGCTGGATTGCTTGCGATTCGTAATTATCATGACTCTCGAGGAGATCAAAAACGCATAATCTGCCTAATACCTTCAAGTGCGCACGGTACAAATGCAGCATCAGCGGTGATGGCGGGCATGCAAGTTGTTGTCGTGGATTGTGACGATAACGGAAATGTAAGTATTGCCGATTTGACCGCCAAGATTGCGGCGAACGCCGAACAATTAGCGGCAATTATGGTGACATACCCATCAACACATGGTGTCTTTGAAACTGAGATAAGCAATATTTGCGAGATGGTTCATGTAGCAGGAGGTCAGGTATATATTGACGGAGCAAATCTCAATGCGTTAGTAGGTCTTGCACAACCTGGAAAATTTGGTGCTGATGTTTCGCATTTGAATTTACATAAGACTTTCTGCATTCCACACGGAGGTG
The DNA here is from genome assembly GCA_903844585.1 of uncultured Actinomycetes bacterium. The sequence continues at coordinate 6,201 of CAIMUD010000211.1, forward strand.
GGGGACCGGGCGTTGGTCCTGTGATTTCACGTGCGCATTTGGCGCCGTTTTTACCGAACCATCCATTAGATGATTTGGCTGGCCCAATCAGTGGACCTGGTCCGATATCAGCTGCGCCCTATGGTTCTGCAAGTATTTTGCCAATTTCATGGGCATATATACGACTCATGGGGGGAGCGGGCCTTACTCGCGCTACACAGATTGCTATCTTGTCTGCAAATTACATGGCAAAGAAGTTAGGTCCTTATTTTCCAATTCTATATACAGGTGAAAATGGTTTGGTAGCGCATGAATGTATTTTGGATTTGCGCGAGATAACGAGAGTTAGTGGTGTAACTGTCGATGATGTCGCAAAACGTTTGATGGATTTTGGTTTCCATGCACCGACAATGAGTTTTCCAGTTCCCGGAACTCTTATGATTGAACCCACCGAGTCAGAAGATGTTGCAGAGATTGATAGATTTATAGATGCAATGGCTAGTATTCATGGTGAGATTACCGAAATCATCCAAGGCAATATTGCCGTTGAAGATAGCGCGCTACGCCATGCGCCACATACAGCAGGTGCAGTTGTTGACTCTATGTGGGATCGAAAGTATCCACGTGAGGTCGGAGCTTTCCCATCCATGTCAGATGGCTTGATCGCAGGCGAACTCATTGGAGTGCGAGGTAAGTATTGGCCTACAACTGGTCGAATAGATGGCGCATATGGAGATAGAAATCTGGTTTGTAGCTGCGCTCCAGTGAGTTCATACGCCTAAATAGCCGAGTAGGGGGCCAGACTTTCGCCCTGTTTTAGATTACTTAACATAATGTAACTTATCGGCGTTATTCTTCAAACTAACTTACGCTTGAGAAAACCCATACCCACGAAGAACGCTGCAGGTATTGCCCAGCTCAGATCTCCAAGCTTATCCGCGATGGATATTTTTCTGTTTGCATGAAGATTTCCGTAGAGAACTGCCGAGATGTTTTCTTTTGATTCTTGTAAAACTTTGCCGTTATTGTCGATAAAAGCCGAGATTCCGACGGTAGAAACGCTAACTATCTCTCGATTATGTTCGGCTGCGCGTATTCGAGTGATATTTAGTTGCTGCCTACTTTCTGAAGTCCCGGCAAAGGTTGCTGAGTTGGTCTGTACCAACAAAGCATCTGATTTTCTGGCTGCGTTACGTACCAATGAATCGTCAATTATTTCATAGCAAATAATTGGCCCAATAGTTATTCCATCAACCACATGAACTACATAGCCAGACCCCGAGGTGAAATCAATTACATCTTTGGCATAAGGTGATAAAAATTCGGCGATTTTGCGCAGTGGCATATATTCTCCAAAAGGCGTCAGATGTTGCTTAATATATATTGATTCAGACGAATTTTTGTTAATCAATATCGAAGCATTGCTTAATCTGTTGTCGGCACGCAACACGGTACCAATAATTAGTGGGGCCCCTTTCTCCACACTCAATTTCTGCAAGTCTTCAAGAACTCCAGGAGTTGTAAAGGGATCAATATCGCTAGCGTTTTCAGGCCAGGCAATCAGATTAATTTTGCGATCAATTTTTTCTGTGGCTCCAATATGCATATTCAGTACTTCTTTGGCTCTTGAATTGAAATCTAGCCCTGCACTTGGGGTATTGCCTTGTATAGCTGCAACCTCCAGAAAGGGCTGAGTGACCAAGGAAGAATGGTTCCCGATAGGAAGCAAGAGCAGAGCACAGACTGCAAGTGATTTTCGTAAATTCATCCGCATCAAAGCCACAGATACCGCCAAAACAATGGCAGTCAGGCCAGAGACTCCCCCAACAGAAATTAATTGCATATACGGTGCATCTGCCTGTGAGAAGGCGATACGACTCCATCCGAATCCCCCGAAAGGAAAATTCGCCCGCCATTGATCTATAAGTAAGAAAGTAGCAACCGTGTACCAGATGTTTTGCGTAAATTTGTAGATAATTCCAACTGGAAGAAAGAACGCCGCTTGCAAAAGCGTTAAAAGCAACCAAGGTAATAGACCTACATACTTTCCACTCCAGTGCAAGATAGTTCCTTGTGAAACTAATCCGAAAAGGAAGAGAGTAAAAATTGGACTATTAGTCTTCTGTAATCGCCTGAATAGAAGAGCAAAAGATATTGGCGCAAGAAACCAAAGTCCTATTGGCGCATAAGCTGCGGCAAAAATCAGTCCTGAAAAAATACTCACCATCTAAGCGCGGATATCAATCTGTCGACGCTTGAGCCGAGACCATAGCGATCCTTAATCTCATAAATTTTTGATAAGTCCTTCGGCGGTCCAGGCATTTGCAGATCAATTTTTGGCAGCGCAACATCGCGCGCGCAATTGACAAGAGTCGGCGCAATCTTTAGGTATTTCTGGCCTTCTATAATCTTTTTTGCAAGGGAGGCCGAAATCTTTTCGTGACCACTCTGTGCCGCTATGACTATTTCTTCAATATTCGAAAAATTGTTAGCGAGTAACGCTGCACCCTTCTCTCCAATTCCTTTAACTCCAGGAAGACCATCAGATGGGTCACCCCTAAACATTGCAAAAAGCGCGTACCGCTCCCCCGGAATTTGATACTTGTTACCAACCCATGCAGTATCAACTAAGTCATGCTGGGAAATACCACGGGCTAGGTAAACAACTTTTACATCGCGTTTGTCATCGACTAATTGAAAGAGATCGCGATCGCCTGTCACTATGCGGATAGGACCGGGCTCCTTGACAGCAAACGATGCCATCACGTCATCGGCTTCATAATCATCCACGCCAACCATAGGTATTCGAAATTCATCTAACAGGTCAAGAAGAATTGGAATCTGCGGAGTTAGCGTGTCGGGTTCAGCCTCTTCTTCTCCATCCTCCTCTAGGCGATTGGCCTTATATTCGGGAAAAATATCAACTCTCCATGATGGTCGCCAATCTCCATCCAAACACGCCACTATGCGATTAGGTGAGTACATACCGATAAGCCTTGCAGTCATATCTAGATAGCCACGTATGGCATTGACTGGAGTTCCATCTGGTGCAAGAAGGGTGTCTGGCATTCCGTAGTAAGCCCGATACCAAAGCGAAGCGCTATCTAGAAGCATGAGGGTCAAGGCAATACCTTACAAATCATCTAACAGGTAAGAAACAACTCCGCGATCCAACTTACGAATTCCTTCAAGGCATTTAGGTTTGAGCGTTGTGCTCGCGCCTGCAATCTGCATAAGCAGATCCATCAGTTGTTTTGTTGATCTAACAAAATCACCAACGCTCATATCACTGCCTTTTAATACGTTGGTAAGAGAATTTCCTTGCGCCCAACGATAGGAAATATAGGCAAAGCCAAAATCAGGCTCCTTCTGAGTTTTAACCCCGAATTTGTTTTCTATCTCTTCTAATTTCGCCCAAAGGTGGGTAATTTCCGCCAACGCGTTTGCAACGTTTTGGTGTGGCATCTTTGGCGCTAAAACTTCACTCGATCTGGACTGGAAAATCATTGCCGAAACCACCGATAAAAGTTCTGGAGCTGAAAGTGCGTCGAGTGCGCCCGTGCGGATAGTTTCTGTAAGTAGGAGGTCTGATTCAGCGTAAATCTTTGAAAGTATCTTTCCTTGTGCCAGAGGTTTCTCTTCCTCGATATAGCCCAAATGGGTCAGCACATCGCAGATCCGGTCGAAGGTACGCGCAATCACTGCGGTCCGATTATCGACGCGATCTCGCAGTCCTGCTGACTCACGGTGTAATCGCATAGCTCTTTCAGCGAATCTGGCATGAGCTTCACGATCACTGCATGTATGACATGAATGAGAACGCAGAGATTTCCGCAATCCTTCTAATTCATTTTCCATATGTTGCCGTTGCCGGTTATCAAAAGTCTTACGGCCATCGCGCTTTGATAAGAGCTTTTCCAATTCCTTTATCTCACTTCGAATACGTGCATATTCAGTGAAATCTCCCAGGTGGCACTCTGCGCTGATGAGAAGTTCGCTCGCTGCAAGATCGTTCTTCTTGATTTGTTTTACCAAACCTACAACGGCTCGATCTGCTTGAAATTGCGCGAAAGAGGATTCAAGACTTCCTCTGGCTCGTTCGCGACCAAATCGCGCAATCAAATTTATTGCCATGTTGTATGTGGGCGTAAAAGATGAACGAAGCGGATATGTACGAGTCGAGGCTAGTCCAGCTGCTGTTGCTGAATCCACAGTAGGCGACCATTGCACCACTGCGTTGCCTTCGATATCAATTCCCCGCCGTCCGGCCCGACCGGTTAACTGTGTGTACTCCCCTGGAGTAATTGGGACGTGTGATTCACCATTCCATTTTGTTAATTTTTCTAGCACTACTGTTCGTGCAGGCATATTGATACCGAGGGCAAGGGTTTCCGTAGCAAAGACAGCTTTAACCAACCCTCTTTGAAAAAGATCTTCTACTGCTCCTTTAAAACTTGGCAATAGGCCAGCATGATGGGCTGCGATACCTCGTTCAAGAGCGGTAATCCAATCACGATAACCGAGAACCTCGAGATCCTCTTCAGCAAGATTGGATGTGTATCTCTGTGCGGTCGCAACGATCTCAGCACGTTCCTCCGAGGTGGTTAATTTAATGTTTGAAATCAAGCACTGTTTGACTGCAGAATCACATCCAAGCCTGGAGAAGATAAAGGTGATTGCAGGGAGCATATTTTCGCGCGCAAGTTTTTCAATAATCTCCGCTCGGGAAAGTCGCGCTTCTTGAGCGCCCCATTGATCGCGCCGATGTCTTGGAATTCTCACCTTGCGCATAGCCTCGCGTTCAAGAGCGAGAATCTCTGGATTGACTCTGCCAGGCTGACTGAAAAGATCAACCATTCTGTTGCCAATCAACACATGCTGATAAAGCGGAATAGGCCGATGTTCACTGACAATAATCTCGGTAGCTCCCCTTACCTCACCTAACCATTCACCAAATTCTTCAGCGTTAGAGACGGTTGCGGATAGCGAAATAACTTGCACACTTTCCATGAGGTGAATGAGAACCTCTTCCCAGACGGCGCCACGAAATTTATCTGCTAAGTAATGCACCTCGTCCATCACGACACAACCTAGATTTGTCAGAGTCGATGAATTTGCATACAACATATTCCGCAAGACTTCGGTCGTCATAACCAGAATTTCGGCGTCGCTATTAATATTGGTATCACCAGTTAATAAGCCAACACGCTTCTCGCCGAATTTCTGGCAAAATTGAGCGAATTTCTGATTCGAAAGCGCTTTTATTGGGGTTGTATAGAAACATTTCTTACCCTTTGCCAGAGCGCTAAACGCGGCAAATTCACCAACGACAGTTTTACCCGCCCCAGTTGGGGCTGCAACTAGCACTCCTTTGCCATCCTCAACAGCGTGACATCCTTCTATTTGAAAGTCATCAAAGGGAAAATCAAAGGTAGAGATGAAATCACTTGTTACGGGATGGGATTTTCTTGTCTTTGATGCGGCGAATTTCTCTGCAGGTGTAGTCATAACGCCCAAGCCAAGGCAGCGCTGCTAATGCATTCAGCGCTTACCGGTAATTGGCCTATACGTTCTCCGTCTGCGTAAGCAACAGCCTCAGAATTAATCGCAATGCATTTTGCGCGGAATACCTCAACTTGCTCATGATGAATGTGCTGCCCTGTATATACAGATGGAAATATCCTTAAAAACTCCATTTTGCTTACAGGTCGTAAAATCATGACATCGAAAAGCCCGTCATCAATTTGAGCATCGGGACAAACCTTCATGCCACCGCCATATGAGATGCCGTTACCGATTGCGATGAGCATCGCTTGCGTCGAGAATGTTCGGCCATCAGCTGTGATTTCATACTCAATCGGCGTAAATTTTGGTAGTTCCAGAAGCATCGCAGCGTTATAACGAGATGGACCTTTTGGCCACTTGAGTGAATTTGCTCGTTCGTTTACAACTGAATCAAAACCAGTTGAGAGAATCGCACCAAAATATTCAGAATCAACCAAACCAAGATCTATCGGGACGGGATTTGTAGCTAGGCACGTGTCTAGGATGGCACTTACCTCAGAGTTATTCGTTCCTAAATTTCGAGCAAAATCATTACCTGTGCCGGCTGGCACCACTGCAAAAGGAACGCTATTCGTTGCCGCTACTTGCAGAACCAAATGGACTAATCCATCTCCCCCAACGGCGATAATCCCATCGAGATCAGTTGAATCAACGAGAGTCTTTAGGTTATCCAGAAGTGCGGCGGCCGTTGTGGCGCTTACGAGCACGTATTGAACTCCCAACTTTCGCAAATAGCCAGCAACTTCAGTGCCTAAACGTGCACCCTTACCCTTGCCAGATATTGGATTAATGACGACTGCATACATTAGATGTCGCTCGTACTCGAGGCTTGCTTATTGCGACGCTTGTCGTTGAGCAAGGCAAAAAGTCCAGAACCTAAGTAAAGTCCTATTAAAGGAAGAGCTAAGGCAATCATTGAGAGTGGATCTGCACTGGGAGTAAATCCAGCTATAAATAGACAAATTCCGAATACCCAAATTCGCCATGGCTTCAAGATCTGGCGGCCTGATAGAAATCCAATCAAATTAAAAGTAACGAGAAATACTGGAAGTTCGAAGGCGATGCCAAAAAGCAATATCACTCGCATCACGAAGTCCAAGTAATCATCAAATTTAACCAAATTTTCCAGAGATGCTGGAGTGAATCCGAAAAGCACGCGAACTGCAGTAGGCAAAATCAAATATCCAAGAGTTGCACCCGCGGCAAAAAATGGAGTCGCAGCAATAATAAAGAAAAATCCACGGCGTTTCTCTCTACGATGCAGCGCTGGTGCAATGAATGCCCACAATTGATAGAGCCAAACGGGAGCTGAAAGAATTACTCCCGTGAGTAGAGCAACTTTTATCTGCAGGTTGAGGGGGCCAAGGACTCCATTAATATATAAGGAACCACAATGTGATGCGCCCTGACTTTGCGCAGTCCTGAGATCACAAACAGGAAGGGCGAGTTGAGTAATTATCTGATTGTAAAAAGCCCATCCAACTATGGCAGCAAGAACAATTGCTATGGCAGATTTGACGGTGCGCGATCGGAATTCTCGTAGATGTTCTAAAAGGGGCATACGACCGCCCAAGGAGGTCGTCATTTGGATTACTCGTCTATCTGACCGTTTGAATTATTTTTCTTGGGATCATCATCGTTTTTCATCTCTTTTAGTTCGCTCTTAAAGATTCGCATCGAACGCCCAAGTGAGCGTGCAGAATCAGGTAAGCGTTTAGCTCCGAAGAGAACTACGACGACGATCAGAAGAAGAAGAATATGGCTAGGTTCGCGTAAAAAAGGCACGGCTAAAGGTAGCGCATCTAACTGGGCTGCACCCAGTCACAGGTCTAGATAGGCAGGATTCCGCTGGAGTACATCGCTAGAAGAGCGGCGCTTCGTTTAGCCACCTCTGTACGTATATGTGTTGGCTGCACTATTTCGACATCACCGGCGCTGGCCATAGCTGCACGGACGAACCATTCGCTGCTAAATCCAGTTGCTCTTATGGCGCTCTTTGAATCAGATGCAAAGTGGCGCGGTTCGACGTTAAACCTCTCAGCGTTTGCACGCAGATTCTCCAGAATCCTGATTTCAACTTCAATTTCACTCCCGTCCTCAACTGCGTGGTTGAAGTTGTTGTTTGGAGCTTGGCTTTGAATTTCGACCTCACTCACTCTATCTAATTTGAATGTACGTAAACCCGACTCCGTCATTGCTATGAGATATTCACCCCTTGCCTCTGATTGCAGTTCTAGCGGTGAAACCAAACGCGCAGAAATCTTGTCAGCGACAGGTGAGAAATAATGTAGAACCACTGATTTGCGCTCACCAATCGCCTTTTCAAGGATGGCACGATGAGCGCTATCGACTGTTGGCAAAGCTCGTGCGATATCTCCGGAGATTGCACGCAATTTGGCTTGTAATCTGCCTATTTCATTTGTGAGTGTGGTTTTTGATTTGGATAACAAATCAAGACCCAGAATCAGAACTATAACTTCTTCGGTAGTTAAAGATCTTGGAGTCTCAAGGATCTCAGAATTTCTTATGCTGACAAAGCCTTCATCAAATGTTAAATCAATCAACTCAAGTGGTGTGTAACCAGGTAATCCACACATCCACAGAGTATTCAAATCATCTAAAAGATCTCTCTTAGAGATTCCGAAATTAGCCGATAAATCAGTAAGAGATATCTCCTGATGTGTCGCTATAAACGGTACCAAATCCAGCAGACGCGCGGTCTGCTCCAGGGTCGATGTGAAAACCTTACCCATGAAGAGCAATCGATTTATTTAGCGAAGTGATTATTTTATCGCGTAAATTTAGCGGCTCTATCAAAACAACGTCTGCCCCGTGCCACAAGATACTTTGAATGAAAAACTCCTCATCAGTGACACTGCACGTAAGGCAATCCCAATCACCGTCACTACTAACGATTTGAGAGCTAGCACGCAGCGCATTGGCCTTTCCAGTTCTGGCATAGAAGATTGCTTTCTGCGTTGTGCGTTCTGGAACTAGATGCTGGCTCAGATCAAATCCTGCAGGTACCTCATAGGGTTTGGATGGTTTTTTGGAATTTATATCTCCGAGAATACGAAGAGTTTTGAAAGTTCGTATCGACTTCTTCTCTAGATCTAGACCGACAACGTACCAACTCGCGTTTGCGCTGGCAATTGCATAGGGATAGATGCGACGGGTAGTAACTTCCAAATTTGATCCCAGATATTCGAAACCAAGTTCGAGTTTCTGCGTTATCGCTTCGACTAGTACATCTAGGGCTGCGCCCGAATTAGGTACACGTGGTTGCAAAGCAGGAAGGGCGTCTAGATCTGAGTCCACGCCAATTGATTGCAACTTCACAAGAGCAGACAAAGCCGAACTATCTAACGCTGCCCCTTTCCAAGCACTTGCCGCTATAGAAAGTAAGGCAATATCAACCTGCGAAAGGTCGGTAATTTGGAGTTGATAACTCTCAGGTTTGATTCTGTAACCGGGTTCATCTTCAAATAGAGGGTCGAATGAGCCCACTTCAATTTCGATTCCTAGCGTGCGCAAATCGTCTTTGTCGCGTTCAAACATTCGCTCTTTTGACTCAGCGCTTCCCTCATAGCCTTCAAGGGTGCGGAAAATTTCAGATTTCGTGAGATATCTTTTAGTTGCTAGCAAGGCGATAGTTAAATTAACTAAACGCTCACTCTTCCGTGACACCGTATGCGCCCTTCGAAGGTCTACGGCGCCGTGCTAAAACTTCTACCCCTGGTGCCATCCGACGGCTTTGAATGAGAAAACCAGTATGACCAATCATTCTCTGTTGAGGACGTACCGCCAAACCTTCATGATGCCAACCGCGCACAATGGTCTCGCAACTCTCTGGTTCTGTGAATCGGCCATCATCTTTCAAAGCTTGAGCTGTATCGGAAAGTTGCGTTGTCGTGGCTACGTAAGCAAGGAAGACTCCCCCGGGACGTAGAACTTGAGCGGCAATATCTACACATTCCCATGGTGCCAACATATCCAAAATGACTCGATCATATTCAGTTTCGAATTTCTGTTCTTGTAGCGAACCAATTTCTAATTTCCAATTCTTAGGTTTTACACCGAAATAATTTTCGATATTCGCACTGGCAATATTGGCAAATTCCTCCCTGCGCTCAACCGAATGGACCAAACCCTCAGCTCCAACTGCGCGAAGTAATGAGAGGGTCAACGCCCCGCTGCCTACGCCTGCCTCTAAAACGCGCGCTCCAGGATAAATATCTGCGAATCCAACGATCATCGCTGCGTCCTTGGGATAAACAATCGTTGCACCTCGTGGCATCGATAAAACATAATCAGTCAAAAGTGGGATGAATGCAGTAAATCGCAACCCAGCGTTGGTGCTAACTACTGAACCCTCAGGTAATCCAATTATCTCATCGTGAGAAATCCAACCTTTATGTGTATGCCACTCTTTACCCGGAGTAAGTGTGAGGCTATACATCTTGCCTTTGGGATCTGTTAACTGAACACGATCTCCCGCAGTGAAATAGCCAAGTTTTTTAGTAGACACAGCCCCATCCTATGCTTTTAAAGCACGCTAATTTGTCGGCGCTACAAGGTACTGTGCCGTTCTATGAGTACGTTACGCCTCTCTCCGAGCAGAGTCGCAGAGTTCAGCAACTGTCCTGCCCGCTACAAATATCGCGTCATAGACCTACTTCCAGAACCCCCAAGTATCGACGCCGAACGCGGAACTCTTATACATACAATTCTTGAGGATCTTTTTGAGCTTCCCGCCCTAGAGCGAACCTTGTCGACTGCAAAGGAGTTACTGCCTTCAAGATGGCAGCAGCAAATCGCAAACAAGCCTGAACTAGCTGCTCTCATTGAAGATGGTAAAGAATGGTCAGACAGGGCGGAGTCTTTACTTGCTAATTACTTTTCCTTAGAAAATCCGCAGGTATTTGAACCAACTTACCGAGAACTTCATCTAGAGATTGATCTCTCGGAAAAGTTGTACCTCCACGGCTATGTTGATCGTTTAGATATTGCGCCTACGGGGGAAGTTCGCATCGTCGATTACAAGACAGGTAAAGCACCTAAGCCTGGCTGGGAAGAGAAAGCTCTCTTTCAACTGCGCGTATATGCCCTTCTCTATTGGAAAAACAACGGAGTGATCCCGCGTCTGCTCCAATTAATCTATTTGGGTGATTCTAAGTTGTTACGTAGTACACCCACTGAGAACGAATTACTCGCAACAGAAAAGAAACTATTTCAAGTCGCAGAAGAGATTCTAAAAGCTATTGAGCTAGATCTCTTCCCTCCAAAGCCATCCAAACTTTGCGATTGGTGCTTCTTTAAAACTATTTGTCCTGCTCATAATAGTTAGCTATTTTCTCGACGCTCATCTCTGTAAGTGATTTGATAACCGCTAATCGAGGCTCTGGTAGAACGGTAATAAAGTGCGGTACGGCGATTACATATGCGCCACTAGCTTTTGCGGCCTCAATACCAGTTCCTGAATCTTCAAAGATTAGGCACTTCTTTATATCAACGTTTAAAAGTTTTGCAGCATGTAGATATGGATCCGGAAATGGTTTAGTTCGCTCGATATCACCTGCCGCAACAGAGATTTCGAAGTTATGGTGTTCAAAGCCTTCAAGAACGCTATCAACAATAGAACGCGGGCTAGCTGAGACCAATCCATGGCGTATTCCATTTGCCGCAAGTTGATCCGATAGTTCCATGGCGCCAGGCATTGCAGGCGCTCCATTTTTAAGTTTCTGCGACATTCTCGAAACGATTGTCTCTACAAACCATTCAGGAGATTGTCTTGCGTCAACGCAATCGGACATGTACTTGGAAATTCGGGTCAGCGGTCCACCAAGGCAGTGCAGTTGGTCTGCAACGCTCCAGTTATATCCGAGTTCTTGCATTAGCTGCGTCTCGCCGGCGTGCCAAGCCGGCTCAGAATCTAGAAATAGTCCATCCATATCGAAGAAGACTGCTTGGAAAGTAGCCATCTATCTACCCCTAGTTGGCATTGAAATACTTTGCTTCAAGATGGTGCACGATAATTGCAGACGTCGATTGTTCAGGATGCAATTGAAATTCATCTGAGAGTTGCACACCTATACGTTCGGGCTCTAACAATTGACAAAGTTGCACCTGCTGCTCTAAGTCAGGACATGCCGGATACCCAAATGAATATCTCGAGCCCCGATAACCCTGATCCAAAATTCCCTGCAAATCTCCCGCATCGAGGTTTCGGACTTGCATTTCTTCGCGAACTCGAGCATGCCAGTGCTCTGCAAGTGCTTCGGTTAGTTGAACTGATAGACCGTGTAATTCGAGGTATTCACGATATTGATTTGCGGAAAAGAGTTCTGCAGAGGCTTTGCTAACCTCGGCGCCCATGGTTACTACATGGAATGCGACGACATCGACTTTTCCAGATTCCTTGGAGGCAAAGAAATCGCTGATGCAAAGTCTGCGATCGCGTGATTGTCTGGGAAAAGTAAAGCGAAGGCGTTCGCTTCCTTTTTGAGCGCCTTCATGGTGCAAAATGATCAGATCATTTCCCTCGCTCACGCAAGGAAAATACCCATATACAACAGCAGCGTTGAGCCAGCCCTTCGACTGAACCTCATTTAGAAGTGCGCGAAGTCTCGGACGCCCTGCGTTTTCTACCATCGACTCATATTCGCCGCGATTACCCTTCAAGCCCCATTGACCAACAAATAGCGCTCGCTCATCAAGCATCCCAAGATAATCAGAAAGAGGTATCCCTTTAATAATTCGCGATCCATAGAACGGAACTTCTGGGATATCTATATCGATTGCAACGTCACTTCTCGTTGTATCAATCGGTGCATCAACTGACTTGCGGGGGCTGGCTTTAACTCGTCTCTCTCTAAGTGCGGGTAGAGCTGCGCCAGGATCACCGCGCTTAACTGCCATAATCGCGTCCATAAGTCTTAAACCTTCAAAAGCATCTCTGGCATAACGAACTTCACCAGGAAAGGTTTCAGCAAGATCTTGCTCAACGTAGGCGCGAGTCAGGGCTGCTCCCCCAAGAACTACTGGCCACTTCTGATCGAGTCCGCGAGAAGTTAGCTCTTCCAAATTTTCTTTCA
>CAIMUD010000212.1 GCA_903844585.1 uncultured Actinomycetes bacterium
GGAATAGACTTCCGACCTCATGGTATTTCGCCCGATTTCAGCCCAGATCGATCTTGCCGCAATGGAGCACTCGATCCTTGATTTCTGGCGCACCAATGCAATCTTTGAAAAATCTGTTACTGGTCGAGAAGGCGCACCTACCTGGACTTTTTATGAAGGCCCTCCCACTGCAAACGGTATGCCCGGAACTCACCATATTGAAGCGCGAGTATTTAAGGATGTCTTTCCACGTTTTCACACTATGAAAGGCAAGCAAGTAATTCGTAAAGCAGGTTGGGATTGCCACGGACTACCTGTTGAAATTGCAGTAGAAAAAGAGCTGGGCTTTAATGGCAAAGGTGACATCGAAAAATTTGGTATCTCTGAATTTAACGATAAGTGTCGTGAATCGGTAACTCGTCACGTTGATGCATTTACTGCAATGACTAATCGAATGGGATTTTGGGTTGATTTTGACGAAGCGTATTGGACGATGGCGCCTGCATACGTTGAAAGTGTCTGGTGGAGTCTTTCCCAGATTCACAAAAAGGGGTTGCTCGTTCAAGACCATCGCGTTGCACCTTATTGTCCGCGCTGCGGAACAGGATTATCTGATCACGAATTAGCACAAGGTTATGAAACAGTGACCGATCCATCTGTATTTGTTCGCTTTCCAATTACATCTGGAGAGCTTAAGGAAATGGGTGCGGCACTACTTGTATGGACGACTACGCCATGGACTCTTGTTTCAAATACCGCCATCGCAGTAAATCCCAAGGTTAATTACGTTATCGCCAAAGTCACCCATGACGATAAATCTGAAGTTCTTGTTATTGCAGAAGCTCTGCTGGATAAATTACAAGGCGAAGTAGAAATCCTTAGAACCGTTATCGGCAAAGATCTTGAGCGAACAACGTATTCCAGACCATTTGATTTTGTCGAGATTCCAGATGCGCACTTTGTCGTCCTTGCAGATTATGTAACTACTGAGGATGGAACTGGACTAGTTCACCAATCCCCTGCTTTTGGCGCAGATGACTTACAGGTCTGCCGTGCCTATGGATTGCCAGTTGTGAATCCGGTTGCACCTGATGGACATTTCTTGGCAGATGTAAAGCTTGTTGGTGGAATGTTTTTCAAGGATGCCGATAAGCCATTAGTTAAAGAGTTAAAGGCTCGTGAATTGCTCTATCGCCACCAACCATATGAACACTCATACCCACACTGCTGGCGCTGTCACACAGCACTTATCTATTACGCACAACCATCGTGGTACATCCGTACAACATCAATTAAAGATGAACTTTTGCGCGAAAATGCAGCAACGAATTGGTATCCAGAAACTATTAAAACTGGCCGCTATGGTGATTGGCTCAACAACAATATTGATTGGGCGCTCTCTCGCAATCGCTATTGGGGTACCCCGCTTCCTATTTGGCGATGTGAAAACAAGCACGAAGTGTGTATCGAATCATTAGCAGATCTCGGTGCACGTGCCGGACAAGAATTGTCAGCACTCGATCCGCATCGCCCATTCGTCGATGACATAACGTTTGCGTGTACCGAATGTTCAGAGACCATGGTTCGTGTTCCTGAGGTAATTGATTGTTGGTATGACTCTGGTGCAATGCCATTTGCCCAGTGGGGTTACCCTCATCAAGAAGGTAGCAAAGAAAAATTTGAAGCCTCATACCCTGCCGATTTCATCTGCGAAGCTATTGATCAAACTCGTGGTTGGTTCTACACATTGATGACAATTGGAACACTGGTCTTTGATAAATCATCGTATGAAAATGTTCTCTGCCTAGGCCACATCCTTGATAAAGATGGCCGCAAGATGAGCAAACACTTAGGAAATGTTCTAGAACCAATGGCTCTGATGGACCAACACGGCGCGGATGCTGTTCGCTGGTACATGTTGGCTGCAGGTTCGCCATGGTCTTCACGTCGAGTGGGACACGATGCCATTAGCGATGTTGTCCGTAAAACGCTTTTGACGTACTGGAACACAATTTCTTTCCATTCACTCTACGCACAGGCTTCTAACTTTGATCTATCGCAATCTCCGCCGCGCAACACGCGCCCAGTTATGGACCGTTGGATAATCTCTGAATTATCACTTTTGATTAACGAAGTGGACTCTTGCCTCACCAACTTTGATTCACAAGGAGCTGGAAAAGCTCTGGCTCAATTCATTGACGATTTATCCAATTGGTATGTACGTCGCTCACGTCGTCGCTTCTGGGATGGCGATGTTGCCGCCCTTGCGACTCTTCACGAGTGTCTTTCAACTCTTACGCGATTGCTTGCTCCAATGATTCCGTTTATCTCAGAACATGTATGGCAAGAGCTTGTGCGAGCAGTAGATCCATCGGTTGCAGATTCTGTTCATCTATCTGACTTCCCAGTTGCTAACGACGCAGATATTGACACAAAGTTATCTGCACAAGTTGCCCTGACTCGCAGAATTGTTGAATTAGGAAGAGCTGCTCGCGCAGAGTCGGGGATTAAAATTCGCCAACCGCTGCAACGTGCGCTCATCGCAGCAAGTGGCTGGGCCGCATTGCCAGCAGATATGCGCGAACAAATCGCTGATGAATTAAACGTTGCCGACCTTGCAGATATTGCAGATGCCGATGGCGATCTTGTAGATATTTCAGTTAAAGCAAACTTTCGTACACTCGGTGCCAAATTTGGTGGCGAAGTACAGGCAATCTCTAAAGCAATCGCAGCCATAGATGCCACAACGCTAGTTAAGACACTCCGCGCTAAGGGCGCAGCAGAAGTTGCCACATGGAGCATCGAATTAGAGGATCTAGTAATCACCGAAGTCCCTCGTACTGGGTGGATGGTTGCTAGTCATGAAGCAGAGAGCGTCGCGTTAGATCTGACACTAACCCCTGAATTAATTGCAGCCGGAAATGTGCGAGAAGTTATTCGATTTATTCAAGAAGCTCGGAAAACAAGTGGCTTTGATATCTCGGATCGGATTCGTGTGAAGTGGAATGCACCCCATGACATTGCTAGTGCAGTGGAAGCGGCCCGCGATCACATCAGCGCTGAAGTTTTAGCGACCGAATTTACTCGTGACGCTGGCTTGCCAACACTTGAAGGCGAACTTGGATTTAATGCGGAGTTGCAAAAGAGTTAAATAAGTAAAACTAAAGGCATCAACATCTGTATTGCAAAAAACAACACAATGAAGGATAAATCTAGTGAAACCCCACCCAAGCGAAGTGGTGGAATAAATCTACGTACAAAGTTCATTGGGCGATCAGTGATTGCATAAATTGCCTCAACAAAGAACAAAATAACGCCACTTGGTCGCCAAGATGGTTTAAACATTCGCGCGTAATCCAAAATTAAACGACCAAGAAGTGCAAAGAGAAATAATTGCAGAATTAAATGAAGTATCGAACCGATCCGCAACATGTTAAAAGTTTCAGCTCTGGTTAAAGAAACTTGCTTCAGCAGCAGCTGTTTTATCTTCGCTACTTACCTTGACATTTGCAGGTGAGAGTAGGAAAACTTTTGAAGTCACACGTTCGATTGTTCCGTGGTGACCAAATACCAGTCCACTTGCAAAATCTACAAGACGCTTACGTTCTGATTCGTCCATGTCAGTTAAGTTAATGATGACCGGATTACCAAGACGATAGTGCTCACCGAG
Source organism: uncultured Actinomycetes bacterium (assembly GCA_903844585.1). The sequence continues at coordinate 3,650 of CAIMUD010000212.1, forward strand.
TGTGCGAGCTTCATTATAAAAACGTGGATGCAAAGTAATGATTCGATCAAGTACTGGAAGATCTAATTGAGGAGCTGCATCCGATGTGACAACACTTGTTACGTGACGTGCTTCGCGAGTGCGAATACGAACATCAGGAACGCGAGGCGCAGAAGTTTCTACTGAATTTACGATCTCTGGATCATCAACTAAACCAAGGTAGTTTGCGACACGGCGCATTGCATTCGACATGGTTAAAAGGTTACTGGGGTGCCGGGCGGGAACCGAGGATTGAACTGCCAACTCGAATATGTGTCGCACCGTGGATAATTGCCGATTCGAAGTCATTACTCATGCCAGCAGATAAGTACTTCGCCACCGGATAAGAAGCCTTAAAATCACTATGAATAGCGCCCAATTTTTCATATGCTTCATTACTGCCGACATCTAGTGGGGCAACGGACATAAGTCCCATCAGGTCGAGATTGGAAGAGCCCATGACCGCATCGGCTAACTCTGATAAATCCGAAGGCTGTGCGCCACCTCGGCCTTGCGCGCCATCTAGTGAAACTTGCAAGAAAACTCCGATGCGATGTGCCGCGACTTTATCGAGTGACTGAATATGTCGAAGCTCATCGAGTGAGTGAATCACCTGGGCCCATGATGCAATTGATTTCAATTTATTACTTTGAATCTGCCCCTGAAAATGCCATGTACCGGCAACAGCAGCTGCCTTTGGAGCCGCATCACCATCTCGGTTTTCTCCATAGTGATGAAGATTTAAACTTGCCAATATGTGCACATCGCTGATCGGGAAAGTCTTTGTTACTGCGATCAATGTAATTTCATCATTGGCTCTGTGCGCAGCTTTGGCAGCAGCGTCCATCTGACTTTGCACTGTTGCTAAGTTGCGCGCAATTTCGTCATAGCGAGAAGTCATAATCTAATTAAACCTGCCTGACGTCCGGTGCGACGGGATTTGCGGTAAGAAAATAAGTCATCATCTTCTCGTGTGCAACGAGAGTCAACGTGGCTTTCAATTGAAAGTTTCGCCAAATCTGCAACAAGTGCTGTGGGCAGGTCTAACGCGGGAGAACCTGCTGATGTCTTACTTCGGGCACTTGGATGTATTGATATGACTTCTTCATACGTCACTTGATCCACTTCATAACAAGGACCGCATATAGATGGTCCCAGCTTTGCCGTGATCTCATCTGCTCCTAGTTCGCGCATGATGTTCACCGTCTTTGATGCAACACCGTTGACCAAACCACGTCGTCCAACATGAACGGCTGCGATTACGTTCTGGCTTGAGAGTAATAATGGAATGCAATCTGCGACCAATACTGCCAACGTAATGCCAGGAACATTTGTAACTAGGCCATCGCAGGTAAGGATCTGATCCGTAGGAGCTGAAATGACTTCTACGTTATTTCCATGAACTTGATTCATGTAAACGGTTTTTCCGTGCACATTCTCGATTACATCTCTATTGCGCAAAACTGTCTCTGGCTCATCATCGACGTGCAACGCTAAATTAAGGGAAGAAAAATCGCCTTGGCTATATCCGCCAAGGCGATCGGTGAAGAATGTAAAGCTCACTCTTATTTCATGAAATCTGGAACATCAATTTCATCTTCGGCGACGAGTTCTTCAAAGGTAACGCGAGGACGAGGTGTGAAGTCAGATTCGAGATCTAACGCCACAGCCAGTGGATCATTGCTTGCAACTGGATTGGCATTGCCGGCTAATGTTGCAGCATTGATAACAGGAACTGAAACCTTCTTTGGTTCTCCCCCATCAAATCCCGCAGCAATAACCGTGATTCGTACTTCATCACCGAGTGCGTCATCGATTGTTGTTCCAAAGATGATCTTTGCATTGGGATGAGCAGCTGCCTGAACTAATTCGCACGCTTCATTTATTTCAAACAAACCTAAATCAGATCCGCCAGCAACAGAGAGTAGAACGCCCATAGCGCCATCAATTGATGCTTCAAGTAGTGGACTAGAGATTGCTAATTCAGCTGCACGGATTGCGCGATTTTCACCACGTGCTGAACCAATTCCCATAAGGGCTGATCCTGCACCAGTCATAACAGTTTTCACATCTGCAAAGTCAAGGTTGATTAAACCTGGTTGCGTAATTATTTCTGTAATTCCCTGAACACCGGAGAGCAATACTTGATCTGCACTCTTAAATGCATCCACTGCAGTAATTGAACGATCGGAGATTGCAAGCAAGCGATCATTTGGAATAACAATAAGAGTA
>CAIMUD010000213.1 GCA_903844585.1 uncultured Actinomycetes bacterium
TACATAACTTTCTACTAGGACCGTTATCAACCAGATCAGCGAGTAGCAATAAAATATTTTTGTAAAAGACTGCCTTACTTCAAATCTATTTCTCAGTAAAATTCGTCCTACGATAATGAATGCAAATGCAGACCCAGAGGAGATTATGAGAGCGAAAATAAGTGACTGCTGGTTACTCAAGTTGAGAATATTGCGTCCACGATTTATATTTGCATAAAATCCTAGCGGCAGAGTTATAAGTCCTTGCCAATAAGATATGGCCCATCGACCGCTAATTCGGTTAGTAAATTCGTAGAAATTCACCCAAGTACAACTTTTCCTTGCTGCCACATCCGCACTGCAACTACTCGTGAATTTGCCTTTGGATCACTCTTGATATCCAAGGCTTGAAAAGTTCTTTGAATAAGTGCTTCGGCAGCGCGGAGTGTGATTGCACGCTCTTCTGCTATTGCACTATTTGAGAGGCCATCAGCCATCATTCGTAGGATTTCACATTGGCTGGCGCTCAACGTGAACTTACCTTCAATTTCATTTGCTGCCCTGAGAGTAGGAGAAGATTTAATAATGGATTCCTCAATTGCTGTAACAAGATTATCAATAGTTTCCAACTGTGATTTGACGAGATAAATTGCAGATGATGGGATGCGTGCCTTCCCATGGACTGCAAGCTCTGGAGAAGAGTGTGCAGTCAAGACAATCATTCCTACCCACGGCTTATCTTCATTAACTTTTGTTAAAAGATCTGCGCCATCAGGACCGGGGCCAAAATCTAGGTCAGAAATAATTACGTGCGGATCAAATGAGTCCATGGCAGATAGCGCATCCGAGACATTTCCAACTTTTAAAGTTTCATAGCCGGATTTGTCTAGTGCGTTTGCGACAAGACTCTGAATAAATTCCTCATCTTCTGCAATCAGCACTTTAACTTTGCGAGCAGACTTCTCTCCCAGTAGGGCGCTATTCATAGAGCAATCCTCTCCTGTTTTTAAGCTTCCTTAAAGAGGCTTAGCTGAAATTCGGGCGGTGGGAGTGCTGGTACCTGAAGCGTTGATGGCTACAACTTCAAACCAGTAGTTGTATTTGCCGAGGCCTTTAACCACACAAGTCGTCGAAGTGGTCGAACAAGAGCTCACTATTCGAATTCCCGCGCTGGTCTGGAATGCCCGAACTTGGTAAGAAGTCGCACCCACTGCTGGAGTCCATGAAGCAATCACAGATCGTGAGCTCGGTGTAAGTACCGGATTCGTTGGTGCCAACGAAGCGCCTGAGCGCAATACGCCAGAGACGATTATTGATTGCGCCGCACCATTGAGTGTCACTGATGCATCTGTTGAAGTCCAGACTCCGCTCACAGTCACATTTGTGGCAGCCGCACTTCCAACATTGAATAAGACGCGTGCAAAACCATTGGCATCTACAACAGTGGATGCGCTTGCAAAAGTTCCACCTGTTGAGCCAGTGGTAGACCATACGACGCTTCCAGTTGGTGCTGTACCCGCAGCGAAGGTTCCCGTGATTTGCGCCGTTACTTGCACAGAGGTATTTATCGTTGCAGTCGGAGTTACAGAGATATTAACTCCTGTTGCCGAAGCGGCAGGAGATGCAGTTGCGCCAGTAGGCGTTGCAAGAACCTGTACAGATCGAGTTGAAGGCGTTGCAGTTGTGCCATTACTTGCGCTGACTTCGATTGTGTAGTTTGTATTTGGAGTCAAGCCAGTAATTGTGCAACTTCCGGTTCCACCTGTTGGAGCGCTCACTACGCATGTAGGTGTCACCTTTGCTCCCGCTAGGTCGTAGGCAGAAGCAGTAATACTTGTTATTGCAGGGGCACCTGGTGATGGAACAGTGAAGGTAAATCCAACTGTGATCTCACCAGCGTTTGCACCGGATAATACAGATGTAATAACTGGTGCCACTGGTCCAGCTGAGACAACAACAGATTGCGCTGCAGATGGATTGGTTAGTGGGTTACGTGCTGTAACAGTCAACGAGTAGGTAGCACCATTTGTGAGACCAGTTATTGTGCAAGTAAGAGCACCTGTCGTTGTGCAAGTACGAGCTGCTCCTACAGATGGAGTCATAGTCGCTGTATAACCAACAATTGGAAGTGCTCCAACAGCAGTTGATGCTGACCAAGTGATAGCTACTGAGTTAGTTGCTGCGTTAACTACTGCAGTGACTCCAGTTGGTGCTGTAGGAGCTGTAACTGCATAGTCCACGCCATTAAAGCGAAGTACTTCGATTCCGCGAAGAGTGTCAGTTCCTTCGTTAATTCCGCCACCGTTACGAAGATCGGTCACTGTAATTGTGCCGTCTGCGTTAAATGTGAGTGTGTAATTAGCCGCTGTAAGAGCGCCTGTGTAAACAGCCACATCTCTTTCAACTAAGTGAGAGCCAGTTTGAACAACTCGGTAGATTGAGATTTTTGAGATTGCATCTGGATCTGTTGTAGTCATCAGGGTCTGAATCTTTGCGCGAATTGCGGACATGCTAGAGACCAGCACTTGAGCAACTCCATTGATTGCAGGCGCAGCAGGAGCATTCGCATCTTTAGCAATTCCCCATGATGCTGGTATTGAAATCCATACGCTAATCGATGCGTCACCGTCAATGAGATCGTTTCCACCGCGACCTTCAATCACATCTGAGCCAGGACCACCGAGCAAGATGTTTCCGTCCCAAGTATTAACACCTGCTCTAAAGATAGAAGCAAGTCCAGGAATAGCTAGGCGATCTGCAGAACTCAAAACATTTGTGCCAGTTGCAGGCGCTACTGGTACAAGAGTTGTAAGCGCATCACCTGAAAGGAAGTCATCTCCAAGTCCGCCCGAAAGTCCTTCAACTTCCTGGAACTGATCAGCAAGTGCAGGCAAAATCGCACCTGGAGCAGGATTTAGGTTTGCAAGGTCTGCTTCGATTCCAGTTTGACCATCATTAAAGTAGGTCGCCCAGTCAAAGCCGACTCCACCAGTGTTGAGATCTGAACCAACTCCTGGAACAAAAATATCTGTGCCATCTAGGCCATCGAGTAAGTCATCGCCATTACCGCCGATGAGTACATCCATACCTGGGCCACCGAGAGTTACACCAGCAGGTCCGAGATTGTCACCAAGAAGAGTGTCGCCACCTGGGCCACCTTCCATCCAATCATCACCATCATCACCGGATGCTGAATCGTTATTTGATCCGCCGTAAATCCAGTCATTTCCAAGACTTGCAAGCATGATGTTGGGGAAGTTTCCGCCAAAGAGGAAGTCATCGCCATCGTTACCGTTGTACGAATCTGTACCTGCGCCGTTGATGTAGTCGTTACCATCTCCGCCGACCAAAATATTTGTTCCGGATGTATCAGTTATAGCGTCATTTCCTGCGCCACCAAAGGCGAAGTCATTTCCTGCGCCACCATTTATCCAGTCACTTCCATCATCGCCACGCAAAGTGTCATCACCAGAACCCGTTGCAAACATATCGTTACCGGTTGAGCCATTAAAGACTGTGTGCGCAGTACCTGAATAGCGATAAACGCCAGAAGCCAGTCTTGTAATACCCAGTGCAGTTAATTGCGCCGCGCTAAGTGTTTTCAGATTATCCATATCAAAAGTCTGCTGTGGGACTGCGAAAATATCTGCAGGAATTCCAGCGACATCTGTATTTCGCATGACGATATCGGATAGGAAGTTAGTTTCAAGCTGAGTCACAAGGTTTGTACCAGCAAGGCGACCGAGGTAGTAGAAGCGGTCGCTCTCTTGAAGGTTTTCCATCTGAGTCTTAAAGAAGTAGTCAAATGTACTTCCTAGCATTGAACCAAATTGAGTGCGAGCTTCAGCAAGTCCGCCAATCCAGAGATCAATGTCTTCTAGACCTGTATTAACCCCAGTCCAAGCACCTGAACCGAGCATGAATTCACCACAGTCACTTGTTGCTGGATCAGTTAGAACTGCAGCATCACAGGTCACTAATTTAATCGCAGCATCGCGCTTAGCTGATTCAGTTGTTGCGTCCAGAATTGTTTGATGAGTTCCGTATGCAGCTACAAAGTTAATGATTGAATCTGGATGGCGAAGATTCATATGGAAATCTTCCCAAGATTCATATGGTGCCAGCTGTGTATTTCCATTAGCTGTTCCATTTGCATTCCCATAAAGATCGCGGCGGATTGCGTTGAGCGACTTCATGCCGGTATCGCGACCACGCATAATATTTAAAGTTGCAAGGTCAAGTGGTGCACCGAGCAAGCTGTTTCGAAGAGCACCTGTTACGAATTCATCAATCTCATTACCTTGTTGCTTGACCATTCCACGAATAACCGAACCAGCTGCCTGTTCGCCGTCCATCACAGAACCACGAGCTGTTGCAGCTCCCGTAACTTCGTTATAAGTGTGAGCTTGGTTGAATTCAGTGGGGTTCAAGAACGCAAAGAGCAGTGGAACGCTCAAGTCGCCACCACCCACAGCTTTACGATCAACGTTTTCGTTGAGTTGTGAGTGACCATAGCGATAAACAGCAGCGGCAAACTCTGCAGTGATATCTGGAATTAGCGTTGGGTCATAAGCCACGAATGCCTTAATTGCTGGTTGAACTTTTCTTGCAAATTCACCGAATACTAAGTGCTGATATTCCATCTCGGTGATAAATCGAGAAGCTTGAAAGAGATATTCACCGTTGTAGGCACTACCGGCACCAGCTAAAAGCCATTGGTTCTTAAAAGTATTACTTCCTGAGGCAATCGCATCTGCATTGATGACGCTTTGGATTTGCGCCCACAAGCGATTGTGCTCAGCATGGAAAACTGTGTGAATCGAAGTTAAACCAATGTTTTCATTTCCGCGGCCATCACCAGTGATGAAGTGAGCATTGAGTAATTCGTCGTCGTAAAAACCTTGGCCTGGATAGTTATTTATATCGGTATCCAAATCTGGGGCAAGGGCTCCATTGGCGTCGTATATTGGAGCCGCAAAGTGCGCGATATCGTCGAGGAATGCATGCCCGATACGAACAGAATTAGTTGTTGGAGTTGGATTTAATGGATTGCCCTCTACAAAGGTAATCGTTCCACCAGAATTCTTTACAAGTTGTGGAAAGCCATTTGGCCCTGGGATAAAGCGGCCATATTCGTTGGTTACAAGGAGTGGAATATTTGTCACATCTGCATCAGTTAGAAGGATTCCAAGCTTCTTTGCAGCTTGATCTTTTACTTCGCCCCAGTTAGCAATATTTCCAAGAGTGGCGCCATCGAGTAGTTTTCCTGTTGGCCTTGGCGTTGTCGTGCATTGGTTTGATCCATTTAAAGTACATGTGTAATCACGGATGAATACTTGATGAGATGGATGAGAAGTAAAAGTCTGGTTTTGGTCAACCCATGGAGTAGTTGTGTTTACTCCTGCATCTGCGCCAGCTGGTGTGATAGTTCGACCAGTGCTAATGCTTTGCGTACAGCCACGCAGAGTCTGGCAGCCGTCATAGAGAGGATCTCCTGCAACGATCGGAACGATAATTTTATCTGTTGCAGATTTTCCAACAAGATCTAGACCGTGATCGAAAAATTGGCCAAAGAGAGTGAAGATTCCGTTATATGGCGCTGCGATACCAGCATTTGTCGCTGTATTTTTAATGAGCAGTGAAACACCATCTGTTCCGTTAGCTGCCGCCTCTGCGGTACATGCTGACAAACTTCCGCAACCAGCAGCAGATCTAGCAGCTGGGTTGTTGTATGACTGATCTGCAATCAAATTACTTATGCGGCGAGGAGAAGAATCGGTAATGTTTCCTGTACGTGTTCCATATGAAGCGCCAGAATCACCATTTCTCCAACCTGGAGCTGTTGTACGAACAAAAGGCTGATCTGCAGCGCCAAGGGCTGACTTACTTCCAGGTGCGACATAGTTGAGATCTAGCGGCGCTGATGGATTGAGATATCCATACCCTGTCCATGGAGAAAATCCCTGCGTGAGATTGTTGTTGCGACCATCGACTTGTCGTAGACCATTCATGAGAAGGGGACTTGCAATATCTGTAACGCGCGCAGAGCCTGCTACGTAAACGTTTGTGCTTGGCACAACGCTTCCAAGGGCATTTGCGTTAGCAATTGTGTGTGAAGTTGATGTACCGAGAGGTCCACCGCCTGCTGCTTGGTGTGCTTCTGCGATTTTGATTTGGGCCAAGATGAATTCGAGGTCAGTCTTAACTATTTTGAATCCTGCGCCTGTTACACGTGTGGCTGCGCCAGAAGAAGGAGCGGCAAAGAAGAGCGTTGTAAGCGCCATGAGGAGCGCAGAAAATCCAGCAGTGACTACATGTAACTTCTTTTGGTTAAAAGAGCTCTTCACGGTTAAACCTTTCCAATGACAGCAAGAACGCAGGTGTCTTGATGTAGGCGAAAGGTTATGTGAAGGGGTGACAGATACGGTATTGGGCAAATTGCATTTTGTACGGTTTTTACTCACCCATAACCATTAAGTAAATTCTCTATCGTTACGATGGATAAATGATGCGTGTGACTTTCTCTGCCATAAATCAGGCAATAAATGGTGATCGCAAGAGGAGAGCCATTTCGCGCATCGCAGCTCTGACATTGGCGGCATATCTACTCACACTTATTGCACCGACAATGGCAGATGAAGCAACACCACCAATCGATGGACCAGTCATTGCCCTTGCACCAACAGAATCTTTATCTCCCACTCCAGAACCATCAGTTGTGGCTTCACCAAGTCAATCTGCGCTCCCGCTTACGCCCGACGCATCCGTTGCCCCAACAGATAGCGCCTCTCCATCGCCTTCTCCAACTAAGGCTCACGCCCTTACAAATCAGAGCATGTCTATCCATGTTCCAACAGATCTTAAAGTTGATCCGCGCGCGAGATCCCTATTCTTACCGCAGCTCAATGTGCAAAATATTGGGACTTTATTGGTCTGCATAAATGGATCTGCCCTTGGGTTTGATGTCAATGAAAAGAGCGTTAATGACTCATCAAATTTTGACAAAGACTCATTGGCTGGAGATCTCACAAGCTCACTTCGAATTGCTGGGTCAAATAGTTTTGCGATGTCTACTCTCAATAACGGTGGTGGACTTCGCGCATTTACTTCATCAAATCGCGTTGCAGGTCAATTCATCACTTTTAGATTTGTTGCAATTTCAGAACCATCAGTAAACGCTGAACTTTGCAACGATGGATCAGTGAGTAATACCCGTACAGTGCATATTTCAGATCTTGGCATTGACCTAGACATGAAGAAGGGCGATGTTACGCTCAAGCGTTAAGGTCTAATTCATCTTCGATCGGAGTCACAATGGCGGGCGGATTAAATTCCCCACTTAGTGGCAAAGTTACATCCGGTTTTGGTGGCGCAGGTCGTTATAAATCAAAAATCGTTGCAGGAACGGCAGTTATTGCCTTTGTTCCCTTCTTGCTCTCAACATTTGCAGCAAGTGTCACAGTTGGAACAGGCAATCTCGAATTTGGCCAGGGATCACAGCAAGCAATTGCATGTGATGACACGGTCTATGTGGCCCTTGGCGAAGAATGGCATGCCAATCCAGCCCCTGAAGATTCATCGGCCGGGTTCTTCCGAGTGCGCACAGCAACTGTCTCCAATCTCAATTTGGCATCATGTGCAAATAAAAAATTGCGTCTTCGTTTAATTGACGGCACAAGTGCAGAGCTAATTTTGGGTTCACTTCCTGATGCAAGAGTCCTACAAGTAACTCTTCCCCGCGAAGCACCCACAGCCAACTTAAGCGATGGCACGATGCTTGGACTTTCTTACCTGACTAGCCAGGGCAATCTCATCTCCGGCGCCATGGTTGCAAATGCGATCATCTCAGTCGTTGGCACATCCGTTTATGACGGATCAGCTTTGAGCCAAACGTCAGCCGATGTAACTTTCTATATCGATCCAAATGCGACAGTGGTCAATATCGATGGCCAACTTGTGCGCCGCGCAACTGTTGAAACAGTCGCAAACCCTTCTTAAAAGGCCACCATGGCAAATCGCTCTTCTCGTTCATTTAAACTCGCCGTTGGTGCAGCCCTCATGGCACTTACTGCCATTGGGGGAGTATTTGCATCGGCAGTTACAGGAATTAATAGCGGTGAGAAAGTTGAATTTGGTCAGGGCTATTACAAAGTTAAGGCGTGCGATTCCTGGATCAGAATGAACTTCACCACGGGCTCAGTCGAAGGCGGTGATGCCGGAATGTCACCGCTGACTGGAATCACCATTGATAGCTTGGATACCACCGCATGTTCCAACACGCAGATAACCATCACCGTTCTAGATAACACCGACTCTGAGAGTCCGCTTCCGCTTTATCAAACTCAAGATCCACCAAGTGGGGTCTGCACAGTTTCACCTTGTTCAGAAATTGCAGGCGCTGCAAAATCTGTGACGCTATTGATAAATAATTCAGGGTTGGTTTCACTCGATCCCAATGATTTAGTGGATCCAACGGGGCAATTCCATACATTGATAACAAAAGTTAATCGTGGCCAATTTGAAATTACATTTACTCAACCTGCAGCGCTCGCAGCTCTGGTCGGTCGCCTGACAATTCAGAGCGGAATTTCCAGTTCTTAGTCCAAATTTGGCCATCATCGGGTTTCACTCACTTTTGGCGAATTTTGAGCTTTCCTCGGGTGACTTTTATGGGTCACCCTGATTGACTGCACTCAACTTAAGCGGGGAGTAACAGTGGAGATTTTAAGATTCGATGAGAGCACACCAGCTGCTCCAAAGAAGCGCGGTCTGAAAAGCGCTATAGGCATTTCAGGTATTGCTGCACTCTTTGCAATCGGTTCCACATTCGCGGCGACTACTACGATCAATATTAATAGCAGTACGCCCATCGAATTAGGACAGGGAGTTCAAAGCATCGCAGCTTGCGATACGACAATTTCACTGTCTTCAAGTCAGACCTATGACTCTGGCGATGAGATGTTTTATGTGAACGGATTTTCAATCAGAGATGTCGCAGATACATGCGCGGGAAAATATTTTAATGTAAAAGTTTATAACTCAGAGGGTGAATTGGCCGGAGCGAGTCTGAATACTCTTTATGTCACCGACATGGCGACTACGACGGCGCCTGGAATCAACTTAAACGTATTTTGCAAAAATATAGGTACAACATTCTCGCCTGATTACTCAGGGTGCGAAAAAGTTTTATCGATTAATGCCGTTAAAGTCACGATCGAAACATCAAACTAGTTATTTCGAATTTGAATAGGAGCATCTGATGTCATTACTAAACCTCGATAGCCAACGAGGAGCGGGCGGCCGTAAGTATCCACTCAAGTATGTCTTGGGCTTTGGACTTGTCGTTGCAGCTATTGGTATTGGTACAACACTTGCATCAACGACTTCAATTAGCATCAATAACAATCAGACTGTCGAATTTGGTCAGGGTGTAACACAGACTGTTTTCTGTGGTGGATCTGAACATAAAGTTACGATTACACCAGTAGCGCGCTTCTTACCTGGGACTGGTGAGGTAGCTGATAAGTGGCTTCTCGATACTTTGGAAGTATCAAATATTTCAAAAGACTGTGTAGGAAAAGATTTTATTCTCCAGAACTACAACAAAGATGCAGCCCCAACTCCATGGGTAACTGACGTTGCTTGGACTGGCTCTGAGGGCGCTGGGGATCCAGAAAATGCAAATATTATTGCTGTTCATTATGTAAGCGTTCCTGGATTGAGTCTGACAAGAAGTGCTCGCGATTACCGTCGCCCTAGCTCTGCAGCCATTTCAGTCGATGCCAACGACACCGATAGCAATGAAGGTCGATTTACGATCTACTTCGAATCTGCAAATACTGTTCTTTCAGGTTCAATTGGCAAAATTACTATTGAAACTCAAGATGACACCTTCGGCGCAGAACATCCTGAAGCGTAACGCTTCAGATTTATTTGACGTCACTTAATACCTAGGCCACTGATGTCACGCAGAGAACTATTTAATGAGCGTGGGACAGATGAACTCTGGGTAGAAGGTGTTCCAGCATTTGATGATTCAAATATTCTGGTAACAGTTTCAAATGTTCATGGTGAGCAGACCGCACTTGTTACCAACTCTGAAATTATTAACAGCAAGGCTCACCTTTTTGTTGAGGCACCGCCAGAGCGAGTAATAACCAAAGAGCGCGTTGTTGCAGGTAAAGCCATCAAAGGGCTGAGATTTACTGGTTACCTGCTTGCAGTAGTTGTGATCTCATTTTCAGTTCTCTCAGTTTCGGGAGTAGTAAAAGCGCGAATTGTTCTCACTGGCTCAATGGCGCCAGCCATCAATACCGGTGACATCATTTTGACTACAACTCCAGAGCGCCTTGCTCCGACAAAGGGTGATGTCATCGCATATACAGCTCGCAGATTCAATGGAGATCCAGTCGGAATCTTTTCTCACCGAATTATCGGTGGAGATGCGGCAAATGGTTACATCGTTAAGGGAGATGCAAATAAGTCACCCGATGTTCAAAGGCCAAAAACGTCAGATATCGTCGGAGTTGTTTTCTTCGTAGTTCCATTTATCGGTCGAATTCTCACGCCGAAATCTCTCTTTATTCTTGTGCCTGGCGCATTTGGCTTCTGGTTAGTGATTGATGCGTTGCGCAATGAAAAATAAAACCATAGCAGCGCTACTCATTCTTATTTTTTCGGCCCTTTCTATTCCGTCATCGCAAGCTGCAGATATTCCTCTTCTCACATGGGAACGCGGGAAAGAACAGAATCTCGTACTAGGCGGAAAGACTCTCTATAACAATTGGAAGATCACCCTTGATTCTCCTTCAGGTCAATCACTTACTTTTTCAAAGAGCGCAGCAAATAGCGCAGGTTTCATTGTCTACTCACTTCAGATACCAAAGAACTTTCCATTAGGCGTCTATACAGTTGCAACGCAAGGTAAGAATTCACCAAAGACAACTGTTGCCGGTGTCAATGTTGTCGAACTTGTTGCCTATAACGTTATTCAAATGCCAAGCGAGCTGCTCTTACTTGCGGTAGTTGCTTCGTTCTTAACCACGACTTTTTCTACTATTCGCCGTCGACGCTATTCACCGCTTAGCTATGCAAAGAGCTTGGATCTGACACTTAATCCTTATGATTCACGATTTGCTTCTTACCCAAGCATTCTTCGCAGTATCTACCGAATGCGAATTCAGGCAGTTGATAATCTTAAAAAGTCTCTTTTCAAATTCTCATTGCTTCGAGATGGCGAACTCTTGCACAAGATTTCTCCCGTTACTTGGGCTCTCCTGCCGCTAGCATCACTTTTCGCCGGATTCGTTGCAGCTATGCAATCTAGAAATGCGGGCCAAGTAGTGCAGATTCCAATAGCTATTTTTGCAGCAATCGCCGTTCTCGGAGTCATTGATAGTTACTCAGGATTTGTCGCAACATTTGGCTTTGCTTTGCTACAAATTCTTGGAGGGAATGTAACAACGGTTAAAGATGTATTTGCAGTTATGGCAATTGCCATTGCTTGGTGTGCGCCTGGGCTTATTTCTACAACATATTTTGCTGCAACATCTCGAGATTTTAACTTCTCAGGATCAAAGAACAGAGTTGGTTTACTTATTGTCCCAGCAGCGCTCATTGGTGCAGTTTTAACTCTAGTATCACAAATGATTACTAGCTCATTAACGGCTCACGTTGGTAGTTTTTTCAATCAAAAGTTTCTTGTCCCTGGCTTGGTCTTCTTAGCAGTTATTGCAAAGCACTTTCTAGAAGTTGCCATTGATCAGGCACATCTCGATCAAGACTTGCCAGATGGATACCGCCAAGTTTCATTAGAGATAGCTCGAGTTATTTCACCTCAAGCAACGCTTCTCATCGCAATAAGTACATTTGGGATTACTTATATTTGGACAAAGTCGTTAGCAGTTGGGTTCTTGTGCGCCGTTCTCTACACGTTGCCTTTCCTTTTCTTGCTTGTTCGATTCACTAGTACTTCGATAAAGGCCGTCGATAGATTTCCTCATAACATTTTTCTTGAATCGGCTCTCATTTCGGTTGTTTTATTAATCGCCTTCCTGGTCATCAGTAAAACGCCATTTGAAGTAGATATAAAGTCAAAAATTCTTTTGGTATTCGGTGCAATTCCGCTTATACTTCATGGATTCTTCAACGCAGTATCAGATTCACACATGGCTGAAAGCGAGGCGTTGAATTGAAAAAAGTTACATTCTTCCTTTTAATCCTTGCTTTTACTCGAATAGGAATATCTTTTGGTGCACCAACTGATACAGCCGGTACTCAAAACTTTTTCCTTGGTGGCACAAGCAACGGTGTATCAAATCTCAATCAAGTTTTAGCACTTCTCGTTGGTCCTGCAGGTCCTCCGGGTCCAGCAGGTATTGCAGGTGCTGATGGTTATCCAGGTTTACCTGGCGCACCAGGAATTGCTGGACCACAAGGTCCACAAGGTTTGCAGGGTTTACAAGGGCTACAAGGTTTGCCTGGTCCTGCCGGTGCACCTGGCACACCTGGTCTCAAAGGAGATCCCGGTACTGGCGGAACCGGTAACGGTGTTGGTTTTGGTGGTGGAACTTCAACGCTTGGAACGTGCGATCAAGATGTGCGTGTTTCAATTGCAAAACGATTCACGTTAGATGGATTTAAGATTTCAGAAATCACCGTCACCGGAATTGATGCTCGCTCACTTGCAGTTCGAACTGCTGCAGATGCAACCGATACAACAACATGTCTTGGGAAAAAGCTTACTTTGAGCATGCTGGTAAAAAATCCTGGCACACCTGCTGAACCATTTCCCTTTACTTGCACATCGCCAGCGATTGCATCAGAGACGATTACATTTTCAGCATCCGATACTTGCAAGGGTGGGGAAGCCGATCAAAACGCAGCTCATACTTTTTCAGATTTCTTGTTAGAGAAGTTTGAACTCAGAATCGGCTTAGGGTTGGAGTGAGGCGGGCAAAATGACAAAAAATAAGAAATCTCAAATTCCGGTAGTGACCGATATTCCGCTGAAAAATACCGATACGCCACTTGTTATCGATCTACCTGATGGACAAAAACTCGTCGTCGGAAAGCTCACCACTGGTTCTGTTATTGAAGTTGCAACATGGCGCGGCACAGGCCGCCCTGATTCACGCACGAGTCGCCTCATGCTTGGTATGAGTGATGCAGCAACTGTTTCCCAAGTTCCCGAAGTTAGCGAAACTTCTGAGCCGACTTCGAATAACGTGGCAACAAATATTGTGCAAAAACTTGGGAATGGAATTGTTGCCAAGGCAATTGCATCGGCGGCGGGGATCGCTGCAGGCGGGTTTAACTTTGTGAAGAATTTTCTCGCCTCGGTGTCCTCTAAAAAGGGAGCGGGAAAAGTGACTTTGGCCCAGCCTTACAGCCAGGAACCCTCAGAAATTGACGATGATGTAAGTGAATGGCTTAACCAAATAACAGCAAAGGCGCAGGCACAGCACGAGCGTAAGTTAACAATTGAGAGGAAAAAGGCGGCCAATCTGCCGACTTCGAAAAAGCCGACTGCCAAGAAAACTCCAGCTAAAACTGTGAAGAAAGCCGCTGCAAAGAAGAAGGCCCGTTAAACTTTCTGCATGTCTTCGCGCGCTCTAAAGCCAGTGGGAATCTTTATTCTCGTGGTCGTAATCTCTATGGCCTTTGGTTTTCGAGTCACCCACCCTCATGAAGGGCTTCGCAATTCACTCGGATCTGCGCAATCAGGAATAGTCATCTATCGCAGCGCAGATGCTGTCACTGTTGGCCAGACGGTAATGATTGATATTGATAAATCCGATAAATCACCAATGCTGGTAGTTGTTACAGCAGTCGATGGCCAGAAGGTTCAAGTACAAAACGGATCTGCAACGTTAGAGTCTGATCTCACCCATGTTAAGGGCAAAATGTTTGCAGTGGTTCCGTTTTTGGGTCAGCTTCTCAACGTAGTGGGTTTGTAAAACTTATTTAATTTTTGCGACGAAAGTAAGGCGCACAGCAACCTCTGTTGGATTTAGCAATAGGCTCGAACCGATATCAGTAGCCGCGCTCTTCATAATGTGTGAGGGATTTCTGCTTAGTTCCAGACTAAATTTCAAAGCACGCAATCTTCCTGCATCGGCGCTTTCGGTCTTGACATCAAATCCTCCAAGAATTTGAGCATAAATTATCTCAGCGCTACCTGGGAGTCCCTCAGTGACTTTAAAGGCTGCGATATCTTTCGAGATTGCATTTGGGTCATAAGAGGAATAAACAAGTGAGAGCCCCTTGTTGTAGTTATATCCCGAACTAATTTGTTTGATCTGGGTTGTTACTGCGTTGCTGGTATTACTCCACTTTGGCACAAAGGAGATTGTCGCCAAAAAAATGATCATCAGTGCCAGAAGTAAATCCGCATACATCCAGCCCGCTAGGGGAGTTGCATCATCGACTTCACTTACGCTTTGTCTGCGACGCATAATTAATCTCGGATGCCAAGTCGACCGCGAAGTGATTTAAGTTCGCTCATGAAGTCACGCTGATTTGGAAGTGCCTTGATGCTTTTTTCCAAAACTTTCGAACTCTTATCAAGAGTATCTGCTGCATTGCCAAGGTCTTGAATTGCGCGAGCCAGAGATTGGTTCATCGTCACGGTCGTAATTGATTGTTTAGTAAATAGGTATGCATGAATTGCAAGTGCAAGTGCAATACGGTCTTCATCTGCCTTGCCGACGCCGTGCGCATGGGAATCTTCACCCTGTTTGCTTAAGTAGGCGGTGATAAGGGTCAGCGCAATGATCAGCGCAATCAATAAGAAGTCGATAAAAGCGACTCGGCCGATGGTCCACTCTTTTGCGAGGGCTCCATATCCGTTCTGCCAAAACTCAAGAAAGTTGACCACTGCCACAGAATTGTTAGCTGTGTATTCAGAGAAGGCGGTGGTTGCTTTGCTTACTGCGATCCAAGTAAGGGCTACAGGTGTAAATACAAGAGTGTTACGTGCAATTGTTAGATAGCGATTGAGCGTGCGCACTGACTTTCCAGTGTGGATAGTTGCGTGAGGCAGAAGGTCGAAAGGATTAGTCGCTGCCCACATAGGCAAGTTCTTCTTCGTCTCCAGCGCTTGAATCAATTCGCTTACATAGGGATCACTTGTCAGTGAATTGCGCTGGGACCAGCTTCGAAGCTTCTCGGCAACTTCTTGGTTCTGGGTTATCTTTTTTGCGCGGGCCATGTGTGCGAGCGTACTTCACACCTGAACTCATGCAAGTTCTCCTCCTTCGGAGTGAATTTAGCCCTTTCATTATGTTCGGTAATCACTCACTAATCAGAGAAGTAAATGAAAAGCGCTGGATTGGAAGAGCGCAAGCCAGAGGAATATATAGAATCTGCCCATGAAGAAAACTTCGATTCTCGCTGCGGTTTCTATCGCAGTTTCCTCTCTTGTATTTTCAACTCTTACGCCATCTTTTGGCGATGATGAGAGCTCGAGAGGCTCCGAGAAAAATAAGTCTTCTGAACTCTCATCAACTTATGACTCAAGGTACTGGGGTACGCCTTCGAGAGATATTTCAAATAGCGCCGATCAATCTGAATATGATCGAAACCAAATTGCGATTCCAGGAATTCAAGTAGCTAGCTCAGAAGTTTTCTCAGTCTTTCCAGGACGTAAAGCGTCAAACGCTGCAGCAGTTATTGCCGGCAGCGGAGATTTGACCGACCATGGTGGCCCAGTTCTCAATGAAATCCATATTTACCCAATATTTTGGGGATCTGCAACAACACTTACCCCAACCTATAAGAACGCAATCACAAACTTTTTCACTGCCATTCAATGCGGCGGAACGCTTCAAGCTTGCACAGGACAATCTGATTTAGTAAAACAATATTTCCGAGGTGCGAGTTTAAATTCGCCAATTATTAAATATGGCAAGTCATATGTAGATACGACCAATCCACCAGCGTCTTCGCCTTCTACTGGATCTATTGTTGCTGAAGCTGCAAAAGTTGTGAAAGCAACGCCAGGTGATGTATTAGATGCAAAAGGCATTTACCTAGTCTTCACAAGCAACTATCCATCACGGGTTAGATTTTGTGCTTGGCATAGCGCCGGAAGTTATCAACCGGTGAGAACAACACCTGCAACTTGGTTCACAGTTGCATATATGCCATATGTCGGCACTACAGCTGGCTGTAGCGCAAGCTACCTTCCAGGTTTTACTGGCTTCATCACTAGCCAAGCCGTTCACTCAGTTATCAACGTTGCAACACATGAGCTCTATGAGGCAATGAGTGATCCATTGCTATTAAATAGATCTGCTTGGTATGACGCAGCAGGATTCGAAAATGGCGATAAGTGCGCATGGAACTTTGGTTCAACTATGGCCGGTTATCGCGTGCAATCTGAGTACAGCAATTTCCATAAAGGTTGCCCAGACTTAACTTCATAATTCTGTAAATTCTCCATATATTTCTTTCATATGGTGGAATAAGGCGGGTTTTTAGGCGTAAACGCCTTTCGCGCTCTGTAAAACTTACTACCTGGTAACCCACCTTTATCCTTGATGTTGCCCTATTACAGGTTTACCGTTTCGGACAGAAGTGAACCTGAGGAGGAGAACTTCGCGAGCCAATGTGACTTCATCACGTGTATGCCACATAGCTCGCCAAATTTGGATAGGAGCAACATGGCATATCAAGTATCGCCTCGTCTGCACAATGAAGACCTGGCGCCAGCAAAAGTACGCAATTGGGGTCCATTCTCAATATTTAACGTATGGACATCAGACGTACACAGCCTCTACGGCTACTTCCTCGCAGCAAGCCTTTTCCTAGTTGCAGGCGGTGGACTTAAGTTCTTAGCCGCTATCGCGGTTGGTTCAGTTGCAATTTACTTCCTGATGACTCTGGTTGGTAATGCCGGCGTTAAGACTGGTGTTCCTTATCCAGTTCTTGCCCGTTCATCATTCGGTGTCTTTGGTGCAAACATTCCAGCGCTTGTTCGCGCAGTGGTTGCAACCTTCTGGTACGGCGCGCAGACAAGTGCTGCAGCTGGTGCAATCGTTTCATTCTTGGTTCGTTACGACGGAATGAAGTCACTTCACGAAGGTTCAAAGATCCTTGATCACTCACCACTAGAAGTTATCTGCTACCTAGCAGTTTGGGCAGCACAGCTATTAATCATCTCAAAGGGTATGGAAACAGTGCGTCGCTTCATGGACTTCGCTGGACCAGCTGTTTGGATCATGATGGTTCTTCTAGCAGTTGGCCTTTCAATCAAGGCTGGCACAATTTCACTTTCAGTAGATATGGATCCAGCAAAGCTTGCTGAACTCGCTAAGAATCAGACAGGCTTCGCAGTAACACCGGGAAGCCTGGCTGCTATGGCAGCCGTTGCCGCGACATGGGTTACATACTTTGCTGCACTTTATTTGAACTTCTGTGACTTCTCCCGCTTTAGTCCAAATAAGGAATCACTTAGGAAGGGCAACCTTTGGGGTCTTCCAGTTAACCTGATTGCATTCTCTGTTGTTGCAGCACTTACAACAGCATCTGCATATCGCGTTTACAACGAAGTTCTTCTTGAGCCAGGTGCAATCGCAGCTAAGTTTGACTCAGTCTTCTTGGCGCTGCTTGCAATGCTCACATTTGCGGTCGCAACTCTTGGTATCAACGTCGTAGCGAACTTCGTTTCTCCTGCATACGATTTCGCAAACGTTGCACCAAATAAGATTGACTTCAAGAAGGGTGGATACATCGCAGCTGGTATTGCGCTTGTTCTCTACCCACTCCACCCATGGGATAACGCTCCAGCATTCGTAAACGCAATCGGTTCAACAATGGGTCCACTATTTGGAATCATTCTTGTTGATTACTACCTACTACAGAAGTCAAACGTTTCTGTAGATGCGCTTTACACAGAAGATAAGAGCGGACCATATTGGTATCAAAATGGTTGGAATATCCGTGCGATCGCAGCAGCCCTTGTGGGTTCTGTCTTCTCATCATTCCTACCAATTTGGGGACCAGCTTCATATGACAAGTTCGCTGCATATGGATGGTTCATCGGTGTTGCCGTAGCAGGAGTTGTCTACTACGCAATCACAGGTGGAAAGTCTCCATACAAGAAGTAACTCTTCACCAAAGAAGCCCTCGACTACGGTCGGGGGCTTCTTTCTTTTTCCCATCAAGCCTTAACAGAGAAAGAGTGCGAGAATAGCGTCCACAATAAAACATAAATTAGAGAACCAATTAGAGGAGAAATACTATGGGCGCTTGTACATGTGGTTACACCACAGATCCAGAGAAGAATTGCAA
>CAIMUD010000214.1 GCA_903844585.1 uncultured Actinomycetes bacterium
ATCACCTGACTGTGCACCTTGAATAATTCGGTGGTCGTAAGTGCTTGTAAGCGTTACAACTTTGCTTATTGCCATGCGCGCAAGTGTTTCTTCACTCGCCCCGTGGAATTCTGCAGGGTAATCAAGTGCGCCTACGCCAATGATGAGGCCTTGTCCCTGAACAAGTCGTGGCACAGAGTGAACTGTTCCGATTGTTCCTGGGTTTGTAAGTGAAACTGTTGTGCCAGCGAAATCTTCAACGGTAAGAGTTCCGGTTCGAGCCTTTTTAACGACCTCTTCATATGCTGCCCAGAACTGACCGAAGTCAAGTGATTCGCAACCCTTAATAGATGGGACTAAGAGTTGTCTTGACCCATCTGCTTTTGCAAGGTCAATGGCAATACCAAGATTGATATGTTCTGGATGGCCAACTGCTGGCTTGCCATCAATGTCACCAAAGAATGTATTCATCTCTGGCATCTCGCGCAAAGCTTTAATCATTGCGTAAGCGATGATGTGCGTGAACGAAACTTTTCCACCACGACCACGCTTCAAGTGGTTGTTGATAACGATTCGATTATCAATCATTAGTTTTGCAGGAATTGCTCGGACGCTTGTTGCTGTCGGAACGCTAAGTGAACCTTCCATACTTTGCACAACACGGGCTGAAACTCCGCGAATTGGTTCGAGTCGCGATGCTCCCGGAGTTGAAACTACTGGGGCAGGTTTTCTGATCGGATCAGCTGGAGTTGGCGTTGGCTTTGCTACAGGAGTCACGACAGGTTGCGTTGCAGTAAATGCTGGTTGGCTTGTTGCCGGTACTACAACAGGTGTTGCCGGTACTACAACAGGAGTTACTTGTGCAGGAACATCTCCTCGCAACTGCGCCTTTGGAACAGGAGGCACTCCGCGTTGTGCGGTATCAGAATTTATTGTTTGAACAGAAGCGTTCGATGAAAAATTATTTGTTTTGAAATATTCAATCCATGAGGGTTCTACGGAGTTTGGATCTTGGAGATAGCGCTCGTACATTTCTTCAACGAGCCAATCATTGGCTCCGAAATCTGCCGACACTGGCATCTCCTCCGTATTTCAAAAGTCACTCAAGCAGGCTAAGACTATCGGCTCGGGCGCTGCTGCCAGAATCTGTGATCTCAATCTGGGCCGCGATATTGAACACAAAAGTGGGGGATTTCTCTGGGGCCGCAACCAAAACTCGAGAGGTGCGCCTGCATTACGCGCCTTGGTTATGAAGCACGAATTCAATCTCATTCTCAGCGAGACAGATTCGCTGTTTATTGGCAATGTTGCGCCATGACTTTGCCAGAGAACTCAAAGCCAACCGCCCTAATAACCGGCGGTAGTCGCGGACTTGGTTTCGAAGTTGCGCGAGGGCTTGCCAGCCAAGGTTTCGATCTAATTTTGATTGCGAAAGATCCGGCCCGCCTCGGCGCCGCGAAAGAAAAATTACATAGCGAATTTGGCGAGCAAATTGGAGTTACTTCATATTCGGTAGATTTAGAGAATCCAGATGCAACGAGAAAACTCGGAACCGAGATTGCGCAGGCGATTACGCCAAACATATTGGTACTTGCACATGGAGTTATGTCAGAGAAGATGAGCAAGACGCTAAAAACCACAGACGAAGAGTGGAAACGCGTTATGTCTATTAATCTCGACTCGGTATTCATTCTTGTTAACGCAATTGCCCCCAAAATGGTTGAGAAGCGCGATGGTCGAATCATCATCTTCTCCGCGTGCCTCGGGCGTATGACTGGACCAGGAAATGCTGGCGGCCTTGCACCATACAGAATTAGCAAGAGCGGGGTAAATGCACTTGTAAGAAACCTTGCGCATGAAACTGGCCTTGGCGCTCGCGGAATACTGGTGGATGCAATGTGTCCAAACCATTCACGCACAGATATGGGTGGACCCGATGCAGCTCGTAGCGCAGAAGAAGGCGCAGAAACTGCGGTGTGGCTAGCAACTAGAAAATTTTATTTCAATAATAAAGATAATGAAGCTGAATCAATTACAGGAGTACTTTGGGAAGATCGCCAGATCGTTCCTTGGTAAGGAGTTAGTTACTCTGAAGAGTCAGACCTAACTTGCTTACGGTTACTTTTTATTCAGGCACGATGGTTAGCGCAAAATAAAGCGTTGGAATCGCAAGGAAAATTATAGGAACTGCGCCAACATAAAAGTGGCCATCTATTTGGTAGTACGCAACACCAAGTGCAATCAAATTCGCCAATACAGCAGGTGCGCGTCCAAAGTTCTTGCCTGTTACAAAACTTCGTCCGGAAGCAATCAACCCGATTCCACCTGCTATCGCAAAGAGAAGTACGCCAAGAAGCGGCAGGATTTCTTTGTCGGGATGTGTAAGTGCCAGAACGATTAACCACGCCGCTAGGGCTAGTACTACTGCTCCCTCTATATACAAAAGGGATGCCGCGATAGTCCGCTTACGACTTTGATTGGCATGATCGGTGTTCATGAGCGAAAGCGTACAAGCACTCTTTCGCTCATGAACACCGATCATGCCAATGAATAAATAAGTGAATACCTCACGATTTAGCTTCGCTATCCTTAGCCAATGGCCCGCGAATACGATCAAGAGATAGCTGCAATTGATGCAACTCTTGTTTCTATTGAGAAAGTATTGGATTTACCAAAGCTAGAAAAAGAAGCGGCAGCACTCGAAGTTGAAGCTGGTGTACCGAACCTTTGGGATGATCCGGAGAAAGCGCAGGTAGTAACAAGCAAGCTTTCACGAGTGCAAGCAACAATTACTCGCCTTAAAGGACTACGTCGCAGAGTTGAAGAATTGCCAGTCTTATTTGAATTAGCAGCGAGTGAACCTGATGGTTCTGGACTCAGAGATGCTGAAGTTGAATTGGATGCAGCTACTAAAGCAATTGGTGAGTTGGAAGTAACCACACTTCTTAATGGTGAATACGATGACCGTGATGCGCTTATAACAATTCGCTCCGAAGCTGGCGGAGTTGAGGCAGCAGACTGGGCAGAAATGATTATGCGAATGTATTTGCGCTATTGCGAGCGTCATCAATTTAAAGTCGACGTCCTTGAAACCTCATACGCTGAAGAAGCAGGAATAAAGTCAACAACCTTCAAAGTAAGCGCACCGTATGCATACGGAACTTTGTCTGTGGAGCAAGGCACGCACCGTCTTGTTCGAATTTCTCCATTTGATAGCCAGAGTCGCAGACATACTTCTTTTGCTGGCGTTGAAGTTGTTCCAGTTGTTGAACAGAGCGATCATATTGATATTGACGAAAAAGAAGTACGTGTCGATGTTTACCGATCCTCTGGACCCGGAGGTCAGGGAGTAAATACAACAGACTCTGCTGTTCGACTTACCCATATTCCAACCGGCATTGTTGTGTCCTGTCAGAACGAGCGTTCTCAAATTCAAAATAAAGCTACTGCTATGGCAGTGCTGCAATCAAAACTTTTGGAACGTCGACGCCAAGAAGAACAAGCAAAAATAAATGCACTCAAGGGTGACAACTCTGGGTCATGGGGAAATCAAATGCGTTCTTATGTTTTAGCTCCGTATCAAATGGTAAAAGATCTTCGAAATAACCATGAAACGGGAAATACTGCCGCTGTATTAAATGGCGAGATTGATGACTTTATTGAAGCGGGAATCCGCTGGCGCCGTTCATCTGCGCAGTAATTCACATAATTATCAGGAAAATTTTGCTCAATTTAACCTTGAATTGCAGGCTCACTCCATAAACTAAGGGCAGTACGGCGATAAGCCCAAGTAATTATTAGGAGTTGAAGTGATTCGCTTTGAGAATGTAACCAAGATTTATCAAGGTCAAGAGCGCCCAGCCCTTGACTCTGTAAATCTAGAAATTGGCAAAGGGGAGTTTGTATTCCTTGTTGGTCAATCTGGTTCAGGTAAATCAACTTTTCTTCGACTAATTCTTCGTGAAGAACGTCCTACAAGTGGAGTAATCCATGTGGCAGGAAAAGATCTCGGAACACTTGCAAACCACAAAGTTCCTGAACTTCGTCGCCAAGTAGGTACTGTTTTCCAAGACTTTAGATTGCTCCCAAATAAGACAATCGCGGAGAATGTAGCTTTCACTTTGCATGTACTTGGATATTCGCAGAAAGAAATAAACCGTGAAGTACCTGAAGTATTAGAGCTCGTTGGTCTTGAAGATAAAGGCGATCGCCTTCCATCTGAAATCTCCGGCGGAGAACAACAGCGCGTTGCTATTGCTCGCGCTTATGTAAGTCGCCCAGCAATCATCATTGCTGACGAACCGACTGGAAACCTGGATCCATCTACGTCGGTTGGAATTATGAAGTTACTTGATCGCATTAACCGCGAAGGAACAACCGTACTAATGGCTACACACGATGCTGGCATTGTGGATCAAATGCGTAAGCGAGTCATTGAGTTGGATCTTGGCCATGTAATTCGCGACCAAGTACGCGGTGTTTACGGATATACAGGTTAAGGGGAGCAATCATGCGCGCTAAATTTCTTCTAAGTGAAGTACGTATTGGTCTTCGCCGAAACCTCACGATGACTTTTGCTGTTGTTGTAACCACAGCAATCTCACTTTCGTTGCTTGGAATTGGTCTTCTTTCAAATGCCCAAGTTGGCGCAATGAAGGATTATTGGTACGACAAGATTGAAGTATCTGTATTTCTCTGCGGCAGTCTTTCCGAATCTTCTTCCTGTGCTGGTGGAGTAATCACAAACGAACAGCGTCTTGCAATTAAGGCAGATATCGAAGCCCTTCCAGTTGTAGAGAGTGTTTTTTACGAGTCACAAGCAGAGGCATTCAAGCGCTTCCAAGAACGCTTTAAAGATTCAGCAATCGCACAAAATGTAAGCGCAGATCAACTTCCGGAGTCTTTCCGCGTAAAACTAAAAGACCCAACACAATTTGCAGTTGTTGTCAGTGCATTCTCTGGTCGTCCTGGCGTAGATATCGTTCAGGATCAGCGAACAATTCTTGATAAATTCTTTAAACTGCTTGGAGTTCTAAGAAATGGCGCGCTTGCAGTTGGACTTGCCTCAGTATTTACAGCAGCGCTTCTGATCTCAAATACCTTGAGAATTGCAGCGTTTAATCGTCGCCGCGAAACTGGCGTGATGAAACTTGTCGGTGCATCTTCATGGTCGATTCAACTTCCGTTTCTTTTGGAAGGTGTTTTCTCGGCGTTGATTGGATGGGTGATTGCAACTGGACTTCTTGCAGGACTCAAGGCTGTTGTTGATTCAAAAGTCGCCCCGCTGCTTACATTCACTAAATTCTTTGGCTGGGGCGAAGTATGGACTTCATCTGCGTGGCTCTTGCTGACAGGACTTGTCGTCTCTGTCGGTGCATCAGTCATAACTTTGCGCCGCTACCTCAACGTTTAAGCCTTCCAAGCGAGTCACTGCTCATTGCGAAAATATGTGCCTGTTGCTAAAGGTAGAATTAGCCATTCATTCACGAAATCGGGTTACCTCTAAATACAAATAGGAGTCATCTAAAACGGGCAGCGAAGGGCGGTGAGCACGATGGTGAAAGAAACAGGTCGAAAGCTCATTGCGCAAAATAAAAAAGCTCGCCATGACTATTCGATTGAAGATGTCTACGAATGTGGACTTGTACTTACTGGCACCGAAGTTAAATCACTTCGCGCTGGACGCGCATCACTCATTGATGGGTACGCCCATGTCGAAAATGGAGAGCTTTGGTTATCAGGCATCCATATTCCTGAATACACCGAAGGAACGTGGACAAACCATGCACCTCGCCGTCAAAGAAAACTTTTGGTGCATGCACAGGAATTGAAGAAACTGCACCTACTACTCAAAGAAGGTGGAATAACACTTATTCCCTTGCAGCTCTACTTCAAAGATGGGAAAGCAAAGATTGAAGTAGGCGTTGCTCGAGGAAAGAAAACACAAGATAAGCGCTCTGCTCTTCAAGAGCGTCAATCAAAGCGCGAGATTGATCGCGAAATATCAAATCGCCAATCTGGCAAAGGCCAATAAAGCCCAATCTAAATCAGAAAATGCGCTCAGGAATTCGATTCCTAACGGCCATTTATGGCTTCTTTAAAACGTTCTATACACTTAACACTTAGAAATAAAGAAATTGAAAACTAAATAGTGGAATAAGTAATAGCTTCTTATTCCCAAGTACCAACTTGGGGGTGAACGGTCTCGACTTTGGTTGTTGAGATAGGGGAAGCGGGCCGAGGAAGCCAGGATGAACTCGTTAACCAAAAACCTGTGCAAAAAATAATCGTCAGTACAACTGCCGATGATCTCACTCTTGCTGCCTAAGCAAGCTCTGTGATCCGTTAACCCAGATTCGCCTTCGCTCTGGGACCTAACGCCGAAAGAGGGCTTTTCATACTGATGGCGTTGCGAACATCGGTGGAGAACAGTTTCGCAAATGAGTTCGTCGAATACTTGTGTGTAAGAGATTCGGAACTGAGAAAACGATAAGCGCACTACGCCCGTAGAAGTCCTATTTTAATTCCGAAGGACCCGGGTTCGATTCCCGGCACCTCCACTTAATTAGCGAATGTGTCTGAAGTATTCATTTCTGATTGCCAAGATATTCATATTCACACATGCAAGCGCGAGCAAACTCACTGTGATTGGCACGCCACTGAAAATGATATTTGCAGCAAAAAGTATTCCAATAATCGCGAGAAAAGTACCTACTGCTTTGCGGAGCGCGTTAAGTAAAGAATTGCTTTTTGTCGCTAGTTGAACTTTTCTCCAAGTCAGTAAAAGCGAAACAGGACCGGACAAGATTATTGTCGCCATGATTATGGCTACGGTGGTTGCAAGTGACTCCATTATGGTTTCAATCCAATCCAGGTATTTGAGGTAGCAGCGAGCATAACCATATCGACCTGAACCCCATTATCTTTTGTAGATCTTTCTTTAAGTAAGCCTTCTTTTTCATATCCTGCGCTGTTCAATAACTTTTGGGAGTTAATATTCTCAGATTCAACCAAAGCCTCTATCCGTTTGAAGCCAATGCTCTGAATTGCGTAATCGGTCAGCACCTTGACTGCAGTGGTCCCGATTCCCTTACTCCGTAAATTTTTTTCGACCCAGTAGCCAATCTCAGCAAAATGGTTCTTTTGGTTAATTGAATGCAAAGAGATAGTGCCAGCAAAAACTCCACCAAACTCAATTACAAATGGCAACTCGCGCTGAATGTCTAAAGAGGTTTGTACCCTGTCAACATAATCTTGTGCATGTAAAATTGTGTAATCAATTGGGATATTCGTAAATTTTGGAATGTCGGGATCGCGACTTCCCTGGTAAATCTCTTCAACATCACCTTGGTGTGGGCGGCGCAAAAGCACTCGTCCATAAGCGAGTTCAGGAATTTCATTTGGCCACCAGAGCATTGACCAATTATGCAGCTTAAGGCGCTTTAATTTCCTTCTTGCATCTCTGTAGGTGCGTTGTGAACATCAAGGATTTCACTCGCGCTAGCTGGCTTAATGTCGCCACCTAATTTATCCGTGCGATGGATTGGCTGTTTTGGCTTTGCATCTTCCTTGTAAATTGCAGGAATTGAACCAAGCAATCCCTTCTGGAAATCTTCAAAAGCATCCAAGACCTCGCGCTTTGTATTCATCACGAAGGGACCCATCCACGCAACAGGTTCTTTAATCGGTTGGCCGCCGAGAATAAATAGTTCAAGGTTTGGCGAACGGCTTTCTTGTTGGTTTGCAGCACGAATAACAATGCTGTCGCCCTCACCAAAAACAGTGAGCTGACCCATTTGAATCGGGCGCGCTTCATCCCCTGCAAATCCATGTCCAGCCATCGCATAAACAAGTGCGTTGTAATCTTTGCGCCAAGGCAAGCGAATCTCCGCACCTGGTGCAACAGTTGCGTGAATTAAAGTAATGGGAGTTTGTGTTGTACCTGGACCAATGTGGCCATCTAACTCACCAGCAATAATGCGAATTAAAGAACCACCATCGGCTGTTGTTAAGAGTTTTACATCATTAGCGCGAACATCTTGATATGCCGGCGGTGACCATTTCTTTGCAGCAGGAAGATTGACCCACAGCTGGAATCCATGAAATAACCCGCCACTCATGACTAGATGCTCTGGAGGAGTTTCGATGTGGAGAATTCCGCCGCCCGCTGTCATCCATTGAGTGTCACCGTCTGTAATTGTTCCGCCACCACCATTGCTATCTTTATGATCAAAGATTCCATCAATGATGTATGTGACTGTTTCAAATCCGCGGTGTGGATGCCATGGTGTTCCCTTTGGTTCACCGGGTGCATATTCAACTTCGCCCATTTGATCTAAGTGAATAAATGGATCGAGTTCTGCTAAATCAACTCCTGCAAATGCTCGGCGAACAGGAAAGCCTTCACCTTCAAAACCTTGCGGCGCGGTTGTTATGCTCTTAACTTTTCGTGCGCGTGAATTTGGAGCATCAGTAACTCTTGGAAGAACTGTCACATCACTAACGGTTACTGCAGGCATTTCGCGCTCCTTCTCTATGAAAGCAGAGTAATTGAACTTTCAACTACTCGCAACTGCAAGCGTTTGTTGAATATCCCGAGGCAAATGCAAGTGCTTTGCATCGCTTTGATCTGGCATAGAATTAGCTCATGCAAAGCCAGAAGGTGCTTCTCTACTACGGCTTCACCCCCGTGGCTGATCCTGCTGCTGTAAAACTGTGGCAGAAAAATCTTTGCGAGATGTTAAATCTCAAAGGCCGCATTCTCATTTCAGAGCATGGAATTAATGGAACTGTTGGCGGCGACATTGATGACCTTCGTAAATATGTTAAGAATACAAAGCAGTACCCAGGATTTAAGAAGATTACATTTAAATGGTCTATCGGTACTGGAGACGAATTTCCTCGACTTCAGATTCGCATTAAGAAAGAACTAGTTGCTTTTGACAATCCAGAAGAGCTAAAGGTTGATGAAAGCGGAGTTATTGGCGGCGGAATTCACCTTCGTCCAGAGCAAGTCAACGAACTAGTGAAAGAACGCGGCGATGACGTCGTCTTCTTTGATGGCCGCAATCAGTACGAAGCAAAGATCGGTAAATTTAAGAATGCAATTGTGCCTGATGTAAATACTTCGCGGGATTTTGTGCGAGAGATTGAAAGTGGAAAGTATGACCATCTAAAAGATAAGCCAGTTGTTACATATTGCACTGGTGGGATTCGCTGTGAGGTTCTTTCCGTGGTGATGAAAAACCGCGGCTTTAATGAGGTCTACCAACTTGATGGTGGAATTGTTAAATATGGTGAGAAGTTTGGTGATGACGGACTTTGGGAAGGCTCGCTTTATACATTTGATTCACGTATGGCTGTTGATTTCTCACAGAAGACAAAGGTCATCGGCGAGTGCGAGATTTGTAGCGGGCCGACCAAGTTATTCCGTAATTGCCGAACAAAGACCTGCCACGAGCTCATACTTCTCTGCGATTCATGCAACGATCTTGATGCCAATCGTAAATGTACCCACGATCCAAGCCGAGCGCGCGAAAAAGATTTGGTTGGTTAAAGCGCCTTAAGCGCGCTAACAACTTTTGTAAGAGATGCCTTTGCATCACCGAAAAGCAACATAGTCTTTGGATCGTAGAGAAGTTCGTTTTCGATTCCCGCAAATCCTGGACGCATTGATCGCTTCAAGAAAATTACATTCGCTGCATTTGAAACTTCAAGAATTGGCATTCCATAAATTGGACATCCTGGCGTTGTTTGCGCAGCAGGGTTAACAACGTCGTTTGCGCCAATGACAATGGCAACATCAGTCTGACCAAATGTTGGGTTAACTTCTTCCATCTCAGCTAATTGATCGTAAGGAACATTAGCTTCGGCAAGGAGCACGTTCATATGTCCTGGCATGCGACCAGCAACAGGGTGAATTCCATAAGCAACATCAATGCCCTTAGAGATCATCAAATCTGCTAACTCACGAACAGTGTGCTGCGCTTGTGCGACAGCTAAACCGAAACCAGGAACAATCACGACGCGACGTGCGTAGTTGAGAAGAATTGCAACATCATCCGGTGAACCAGACCGGACAGGACGCTCTTCTGAAACTCCAGCAAGATCTTGAGGCTTTGCGGTAAATGCGCCAAAGAGAGTTCCAAAGAGTGAACGTCCCATTGCATCTGCCATTAAGCGAGTCAAAATTGTTCCTGATGCGCCAACGAGAGTTCCAGCGATTATCAAAAGCGTTGACTGCAATACATATCCACTTGCAGCAACTGTTAAACCAGTAAAGGCGTTAAGTAGTGAGATAACAATCGGCACATCTGCCCCGCCCACAGGAAGCACGAACAGAACACCAAAAAGTAGAGAGAGCGCGGCAAGAACTAGTAGGGGAGTTGTACCGAGGGCACTTACAACCCAAACAGATGAGCCAAGAACTGCTGCCAAAGTTGCTGCAATTACGAATCGACCGCCAGGAAATACAACGGGACGAGTTGTCATAAGTTCTTGTAGCTTCATAAATGTAATTACTGAACCGCTAAATGAAACGCAACCTACAACAACTGTGAAGACTGTGAAAATAACTTCAGCAGTTGTGGCTTCTGCCCCAAGCGCCTGATATTCCACCATTGCAACAAGTGCGGCAGCACCGCCACCAACACCGTTAAAGAGTGCAACAAGTTGTGGCATCTGTGTCATCTGAACTTTACGTGCAGCAGGAACACCTATTGCTGCGCCAACTGCGATTGCACCAAGAATCCAACCAATGTTATGAACTGGTGGCTTAAAGAAAACTACAACGGTTGCAATAGTTGCACCGATTGCACCGATGATATTTCCGCGGCGGGCAGTCTTTGGATGCGATAAACCTTTAAGAGCCAGGATGAAGCAAACACCTGCAGCCAGACCAATAAGGTCGTATAAAGATTGGTTCACTTGTTTGCTCCTTTCTTACCCTTGAACATTTCGAGCATGCGGTCTGTTACTACAAAGCCGCCAATCATGTTGATTGTTGCAAGCACGATTGCAATAACCGAGAGAATGAGTTCGAGCGTTGTATTGCTGTGTGAGCAAACCATGATTGCACCCACAAGAATTACACCGTGAATTGCATTGGCGCCCGACATCAGTGGAGTGTGAAGTGTTGAAGAAACCTTTGAAACTACCTCAAAACCAACGAATACAGATAAAACAAAAAGGGAAATGATTGCGATTGCATCCATTACTTATTACCTCCACGATGTTCTCCGTTGTGGGTCAGCGTTGCACCCGCAATAATTTCATCTTCAAAATTGATGTCGAAGGCTAGAGGTGAGCCATCTTTTTCTGGCTTTACTAATAGCGTCAAGAGATTGACAACATTTCGTGAATACAAACTCGAGGCATGGAAGGAAAGCTGGCTCGGAACATCTTTACCGCCCCAGATGCGAACACCCTTTGGCGTTGTCACGATCTCACCAGGCTTTGATCCTTCAACGTTTCCGCCAGTTTCAGCCGCAAGATCAACAATGATTGTTCCTGGCTCCATCGAATCAACCATCGCTTGAGTCATGAGTCTTGGAGCAGTGCGCCCCGGAACTGCTGCCGTTGTAATAACTACATGCGACTTTGCAATAAATGGCGTAAGTAGTTCACGTTGCTTTGCTGCCCGATCTTCTGTCATCTCGCGTGCATAGCCACCAGCACCTTCGAGTGCTTCTAGTTCGAGTTCAATAAATGTTGCACCCATGGAACGAACTTCATCGGCAGATGCTGGACGAACATCGTAAGCAGAAACAACTGCGCCAAGTCTGCGAGCAGTTGCAATTGCTTGAAGCCCGGCAACGCCTGCACCTAATACCAATACTTGAGCAGGTGTAACTGTGCCAGCTGCTGTCATTAAGAGTGGAAAGAATCGTGGTGAAAGTTCGGCGCCAACAAGGGCTGCGCGATAGCCAGCGCAAAGTGCTTGTGATGTAAGGGCGTCCATTGATTGCGCACGAGAAATACGCGGAACTAATTCAAGAGAAAGTGCAGTCACTCCTGCTTTCGCCGCTGCTTCTATCGAATCAACTGCAGTTGTTGGTGAAAGAAATGAAATTGTAATTGCGCCCTTTTTGAGAGTTGCCATTTGGGCTGGAGTTAGAGGTTGCACAGAGAGAACTACATCAGCCCCCTTTAGTACATCACCCTGAGAAATCTTCGCCCCAGCGCTTTCGTAATCAGCATCAGTACCTTGTGCGTGCGTACCTGCTCCAGATTCGATGACAACATCGAGTCCAAGTCTGGTTAATTTGTTAATTACATCGGGGACCAACGCAACGCGTTTTTCACCATCACGAATTTCTCTAGGAACGGCAATTTGCATAGGTGGACTTTACTCGCCAAATCAGCAATGTCTCTACAGGCAGTAATGTCCATACAAATAGGTATTTACCTTTAAATGACGGGCGCTAGTTGCCTTTTAGTTCGCCACGTGTGAGGTGGTAGAGAAGTGCCTGAATGGTTGTACGACGGTGGTATGCCTCACGCCAAATTACAGACTTTGGACCATCAATGACTGAGGCGCTCACTTCTTCTCCACGATGTGCAGGCAAACAATGCATGAATATCGAATCCTTAGCAGCGAGCGAGATTAAATTATCAGTCACTGCAAATGGAGAAAGGGCCTTAATTTTTTCAGTGCGTTCTGACTCTGGATCTCCCATAGACATCCAAACATCGGTGTAGAGAACACTTGCACCCTTTGATGCAGATTCTGGATCATGTGAAACTTCAATTGTCGCGCCAGTTTTCGCGGCAATCTTTTGTGCTTGTGCAACAACACTTTCGGAAGGTGCCCATTTACCACTTGGTGTTGCCGCAACAACATGGGCACCCATAATCGCGCCCATAATTAACCAGGCATGAGACATGTTGTTACCGTCGCCTAAATAAACAAATTTTCTACCTTTTATATCAGCGCCAAAAGTTTCTCGGATTGTCAGCCAGTCGGCTAATAGTTGTGTTGGGTGGTCGTCGTCTGTGAGTGCATTTATGACCGGGATTGTTGCGTTTGCGCCGAGCTCTTCAACATCGGCTTGTGCAAAGGTGCGAACAATGAGCGCATCGCAGTAGCCGCTAATAATTTTTGCCGTATCGCTAATTGTTTCTCCGCGTCCAAGTTGCAATTCATCTCCACGAATAAAAATTGGAGTGCCGCCCAAGTGAGCTACCGCAGTCTCTGAAGATAAACGAGTACGAGTTGAAGGCTTTGTCATATAAATAGCAACGCTTTTATTTGCAAGTGCTGTTGAGGAGCGAAGTGGATTCTGAGCAAATGCTGAAGCAGTGTCGAGAAGTAAATCGATATCTGCTCGCGAAAAATCTGAGGTGCGAAGTAAGTCCTTCATCTTTAAATTCTACCTGCACCACTATCCTTTTGTTATGGGTATTTTCAGAAGGGGCTCGTCCGATACGGATGTGCAATCTGATACCGACCTGCTCACCCGCCCAGATTTGCAGGATGAAGATGGTGGCCACGATCGATATTCACATTATGTGAAGAAAGAAAAGATTGTTGAATCTGCAGTTACTGGCAAACCAGTTCGAGCTCTCTGCGGCAAGAAATGGATTCCATCTCGGGATCCAGAGAAATATCCAATCTGCCCTGCGTGCAAAGAAATATATGAAGGCCTTCCTCGCGGTTCCAAAGATCAGTAGCTGCCCTCGCCGGTCACTGATTGCACTTGCTTGCGTTACTGCTTTATTAATTAGTGGACTCGTTTTAGCGCCGGCTAGTAGCGCGGCCGAGCCTCGAAAAATTCTTACTACGTGGATTCCTTATTACAACTTAAAAACTTATCTTCCTGCAGCTCTCAATAGTTCGGCGATGATCAAAGAAGTCATGCCTTTTTGGTACACGCTCAATTACAACGCGACTACCAAAACTCCAACGATAAAAGATTTGTATTCACCCTCAAATCCGAGCGTGCCGATGATAACTCCACTTACAGCTCTTCGAGGAGCAGGCTACAAAATCATTCCTACGATAACTGACGGAACAACCAAACTTGTTTTGGCTAAAGCAATTTCGACTGCCGACGGCCGAACGAAAATCGTAAATTTAATTACAAATTTAGTTGTGAATAATAATTTCGATGGTATCGAGTTAGATTTCGAAAATTTTGCCTTCGTAGATGGAAGACCATCGTGGGTGACAACCGAACCACTTTGGGTCGCATTCATTCAAGAGCTAAGTACCGCACTTCACTCACGAAATAAATTACTGTCAATTGATACTCCCTATCAATTGACCGGAACACCAACTGATCCCGGCTATTACGTTTATGCATGGGCAAAAATTGCAAACTACATAGATCGACTTCGCATCATGACCTACGACTACTCCGTAAGTAAGCCCGGACCGATTGGTCCGATTTCATGGGTTGAAAAAACTGTTCAATATGCAACAACTGTCATTCCTGCATCAAAAGTTTGGGTGGGGCTAGCCGGGTATGGAAAAGATTGGGTTACAAAAGTTGACGGTGTTTGTCCTGCGGAATTTGCAAATGTAGTAAAAGTTGGAGTTAAGGCAGCAACGTTTCTAATGAATGAAGCGCCCACGTTAGCTGCAAGTTACGGAACCGTGCCGACTTTCAATCCACAATATGACGAAATGACATTTTCATATACAAAAACGTATACGGGTAATACCGCCAGTGGCCTATCAACTTCGTGTTCTGCTTCTAGAACTGCTTGGTATCAAAGCGCACAGAGCTACGCCACTCGTACCAATCTTGTTGCTAAGTACAAACTAGGTGGAGTTGCAACGTGGATTCTTGGAATGGAGGATCCACTTGCGCTACAAGCCATAGCAAACGTTGCGTCAACTATCGCTCCAGCAAAAGTTCTAAGTTCAATAACTGTTGATAAGAAAATTATTGATTACGGCACATCTGTAATGGTCAACGGTCTGTTAACTCTTGAAGACAAGTTGCCACTAGCGGGAGTTCCGATTCGACTTGAAGGCAAGAGCGTTGGCGACGTATCGTGGAGACCGCTTGCACAAGGAGTTACATCAGGTGATGGTTCGTACTCTGTTCCGGTCCTACTTGGGAAAAATACAACTCTTAGGCTTGCAACAGATCTGACTTGGGAGCGAATGGATTCGCTAAGCAATGAAGAGCCAATTGCAGTCACCAGACTTGTGAGTATTAACGCTCCGCTCACCACAAAAATCGGTCTGCCTTATGCAATCACTGGAGTAGTGCGACCTCGCAGTGCAGGTGTACAAGTTGCCCTTAAGCAATTTGTTTCAGGTGCCTGGAAGTACGTGGGCGAACCAGTACCTACTGAGGCTGATGGAACCTTTACATTCAAATTGGATAAGCCGTCTGATACCGCTGTTCGTGGTCTCTCAACTTTCCAAATTGAAATAGGGGCAGATGCAACTTTTGCAGTTGTCACAAGTGAAGCCTTCTCTATCATTGTGAGATGAAGATTCGGTTGAAATGAAAGCTTGGGATCAATGATGGTGAGAACCGCAGAGAAGGTTGAGGAAGAGATTGCAGCAATCTTTTCTGGCGATCAGCCGTGGGTAACCATCGTTTGGGATGATCCTGTAAACCTTATGACTTATGTGACGTATGTATTGATGGAACTCTTTGGCTATTCGAAAGCTAAAGCCAACGAAATAATGCTCAAAGTTCATAATGAAGGTAAGGCAGTTGTTTCAACAGGTAGTCGCGAAGAAATGGAGCATGATGTCGCAAGACTTCATGAATTTGGTTTATGGGCAACGCTTCAACGCGGTGATCAGATATGAGTAACACCGAAGGTTTTCGTCGCCATGGTAATAATTCTTATATTGCAGAATTTTCACAATCAGAACGTGAAATCCTAATTAATTTAACAGAACAAATTATCGAGCTATTAGCCGAGCGCGTAGATCATGGACATGAAGACCCACTTGCCGCCATGGTTGGAATTACATCGCATGATTCACCGCCAGAGGATGAAGTTTTACATCGGTTACTGCCAAACGCATATGCAGATGAGGTAGACGCGGCTGAATTTCGTAGGTACACAGAATCAACTCTTAGAAACAAAAAGCAGGCACATGCAATGGCTATGCGGATGTATCTAAAAAGTGCTGAAGATAACATCGTTGATTTGGATCACGATTCTGCAAATGCTTGGCTTGGTGCAATCAACGACATCCGACTAGCTGTTGGCGTAAGACTCAATGTAGGAGTCAAAACAAATGAAGATTTAGAAATTCTTGCACCCGATGATCCACTCTCTGCTGTTTACACCGTTTATACATGGCTCGGCTGGCTTCAAGAAACTCTTGTACTTGCACTCATGGATAATTCCACAATTGCCTAGCGATAGAATTTAACTCCTATGGCACTTGAAATCTCACGAAAAATTGTCGATGCAATTCTCGAACAATCTCGAGCCGAATACCCAGATGAATGTTGTGGAGCAATTCTTGGTCCACTTGGTAGCGGTAGCGCAGAGCGACTTAAACCAATGACTAATGCGGCGCATTCACCAACTTTTTATGAATTTGATCCCAAGGATTTGTTAACTCTTTACCGAGAAGCAGATGACAACGATGAAGAAATTGTTGTTATTTATCACTCGCATACCGAGACTGAGGCATATCCCTCACGCACAGATATTGCCTATGCAGGTGAACCTGGCGCTCATTACGTCTTGGTTTCTACTCGCGAACAGATTGCACCTGCAACTGAATTCCGTTCATATCGCATCATCAACGGCGAAGTAACGGAAGAAGAAGTTTCAATTACCGAATAAATCAATTATTCGCCATAATTGTCGTATGAGCATTGAAGTAAGAATCCCAACAATTCTTCGCCCTTACACAAAGGAAGAAAAGTCTGTCAGCGCTGAAGGCGAAAGTCTTTCTGCTGTAATCGCTAACCTTGATTCACAATTTCCAGGAATTAGTGAACGCTTACTTGAAAACGGCGCACTTCGTCGCTTCATAAATATTTATGTAAACGATGAAGATGTGCGCTTCCTCGGCGGATTGGATGCTCAAGTTAAGGCAGGAGATTCAGTAACGATTCTCCCTGCTGTTGCCGGTGGCTAATTTTGGCTAGATACGATTCGCTTGAAGCTTCAGTTGGCAATACACCTCTCATAGGTTTGCCACGTTTATCTCCGGCACCCAATGTGCGTCTCTGGGCAAAGATGGAAGATAGAAATCCAACTGGTTCGATTAAAGATCGTGCTGCGCTGTCGATGGTTGATGCTGCCGAAAAAAGTGGACTTTTAAAACCTGGTGCAACAATTCTTGAACCAACAAGCGGAAATACAGGAATTTCACTTGCGATGGTTGCAAAGGTGCGCGGATACAAACTCATCTGCGTTATGCCCGAGAACACAAGTCCCGAGCGTCGCCAACTTCTTGAAATGTGGGGCGCGCAAATTATTTCTTCTCCTGCTGCTGGTGGTTCAAATGAAGCAGTCAGAGTAGCTAAAGAAATTTCAGCAAAAAATCCAAGTTGGGTATTCCTATATCAATATGGAAATCCTGCAAATGCCCAAGCACATTACAAAGGTACTGGCCCAGAAATTCTTAAGGATCTGCCAACAATTACTCACTTTGTTGCCGGTCTTGGCACAACAGGAACTCTCATGGGCGCAGGACGTTATCTACGAGAGAACAAGCCTGATATTTCAATAATCGCCGCCGAACCACGCTACGGCGAATTGGTATATGGACTTCGCAATATTGATGAAGGATTTGTCCCCGAACTTTATGACGCAACAGTATTAACTAGACGTTTTTCGGTTGGCGCAGAAGACTCAGTGCGACGAGTTCGAGAACTACTTGAAGTAGAAGGAATATTTGCAGGTATTTCTACTGGTGCAATTTTGCATGCAGCACTTGCAATGGGCCAAGAAGCAGTGCACGCCGGCAAAGATGCAGATATTGCTTTTATCGTTTGTGATGCAGGATGGAAATACCTTTCAACAGGAATATATGGCTCAGATATTGGCGAAGCGACAAAAGGTCTTGACGGCACGCTCTGGGCTTAGCTTTTTGGCACGGTAGACTTCTGCATATGAGTAACGCGCCCATCGGAATTTTTGATTCTGGAGTTGGCGGATTAACAGTTGCTCGATCGATACTAGATCAACTTCCAAATGAATCAACTCTCTATATTGGCGATACAGCGCGCGGACCTTATGGTCCAAGGCCACTGGCTGAGGTTCGCGAATTTGCACTGGAAACTCTTGATTACTTAGTTGATCAAGGAGTTAAAGCACTTGTAATTGCATGCAACACAGCAAGTGCTGCAATGCTTCGCGATGCGCGTGAGCGATATTCAGTTCCGGTTATTGAAGTTATTCAACCAGCGGTTCGACGGGCAGTTGCTGCAACTCGATCTGGAAAAATTGGCGTAATCGGAACGCGTGCAACAATTGATTCGAAGGCGTACCTAGATGCGTTTGCTGCTGCACCTCAACTAGAAATTACCTCTATCGCTTGCCCACTCTTTGTCGAATATGTTGAGCGTGGTGAAACATCAGGGGATGAAATAACAAAGATTGCTCGCGAATATCTTGAGCCCGTTATGAAAGCCGGCGTTGACACGCTTGTATTAGGTTGCACTCATTACCCACTTCTTACAGGTGTTATTTCTTATGTCATGGGTAACGATGTTTCATTAGTATCAAGCGCAGAAGAAACTGCAAAGGATTTGTACAGAACACTTGTTGAAAATTCACTTTTGCGCGCACCTAGTAAAGAGGCACCACAACATACATTTTTGGCAACCGGAGACTCTGGAGCATTTGAAGTTTTGGCTCGCAGATTCCTTGGCCCAGAAGTCGGTGCAGTCCGACATACTGACTTAACAAAATAGGGAGAAAAATGGCACGCAATGATGGTCGCGCAGTAACTGATCTACGTGAAATTAAGATCACGCGCAATTGGCTAGACCATGCAGAGGGTTCAGTCCTTGTTGAGTTTGGGAAAACTAGAGTTCTTTGTGTTGCATCTTTTACACCTGGTGTTCCGCGCTGGCTCAAGGATTCAGGTAACGGATGGGTGACTTCAGAGTACGCAATGCTTCCTCGTGCAACTCATTCACGTTCTGACCGTGAAAGTGTTAAAGGAAAACTAGGCGGACGGACACAAGAAATTTCACGCCTCATCGGTAGGTCGCTTCGCGCAATTGTTGATATGAAAGAACTTGGCGAAAATACAATTGTGATTGACTGTGATGTTCTGCAAGCAGATGGCGGAACACGAACTGCTGCAATCACAGGTGCATATGTAGCGCTTGCGGATGCGATTGCATGGGCGAAAAAAGAAGGACATATCAAAGCAAATTCAAAACCCCTAAGTGACTCAGTCGCAGCTGTAAGTGTTGGAATTATTGATGGTCTACCAATGCTTGATCTTTGCTATGAAGAAGACGTTCGAGCAGATACTGATATGAACGTAGTCTGCAGCGGTGACGGACGATTTATTGAAGTTCAAGGAACAGCCGAAGGCGTTCCTTTCGACCGTGGACTTCTTGACTCACTCTTAGACCTTGCAGTAACTGGCTGTAAAGAGCTAGGCGCTAAGCAATCTGCCGCACTAGCTAAGTAAATTTAAAGCGCGATGAAACTCGAATTACTTTTGGCCACACGCAATAAAGGTAAAGTCGAAGAGTTTCAAAGAATCTTAGAATCCATCGCACCAGGAGAAATCGAACTGGTAGGTCTGGATGCTTTCCCAGAGGCCAAAGATGTAGATGAAACAGGGGATACCTTTCAAGCCAATGCGTTATTAAAGGCAATCCAGATGTGTGAAGCTACTGGTCTACCGGCAATCGCCGATGACAGTGGAATTTGCATTGACGCCCTAGATGGAGACCCCGGTATTTATTCAGCTCGCTGGTCAGGTCAACATGGAAATGATCAAGCCAATAATGAAAAAGTGTTGAGCCAATTGATCGGTGTTCCCACAGAAGCAAGAGGTGCCCACTTCATTTGCGTTGCCGCCCTTGCCTTGCCCGATGGGCGCACCCATATAGAAGAAGGGCGATTTGAAGGCCAGATACTAAATTCACCTATGGGTGAGAACGGCTTTGGCTATGACCCTATTTTCAAGCCAGAGGGATTCGAGATTTCCAGCGCACAAATGTCACCAGAACAGAAAGACTCCATGAGCCATCGAGGAAAAGCTCTTCGCGCAATGGCTCCTCGTGCAATCGAATTACTCAACTCTCTGCGCTAAACTTCTCCTATCCAAGTGCGTTAAGTTTTACGCAACTCGATTCGAATAACTCAAGGAGTCAAAGTGGCTGTTAAGAAGAAGAGCGCAGCAAAGAAAGCTGCACCCAAGAAGACTGCAAAGCGCGCAGTAAAAAAGACTTCCGCTAAGAAGCGCGCAGTAAAGAAGTCGACTACCAAGAAGACTGCAAAGCGCGCAGTAAAAAAGACTTCCGCTAAGAAGCGCGCAGTAAAGAAGTCGACTACCAAGAAGACTGCAAAGCGCGCAGTAAAGAAATCTTCAGCACGTAAGAGAACATCAACATCTAGATTTGTGGTTCCACCAGTTCCAGTATCTGGTTCACGTGATCGCGTAAACGTAACAACAGCGCCAACACCTAATCGTTCATTTACTTCAACTTCATCTAAGCCTTCTGCAAAGCCAAAGCAAGGAACTTCTAGCCGCGTAGTTGTGCTTGTCGTTCTTGGCATTGTGCTTCTTGCCGCGCTAGTTCTTTCAACTGGCAAGAAGAGTGATGATGCAGCAGCTCCAACTCCAATACCAACTGCATCTGAATCTGCAGCTCCAACGGAGTCAGCTTCAGCTACTCCAACGGAGTCAGCTTCACAAACTTCAGCGCCAGTTGGAACAGTTGAAGCACCTGGCCGTTTTATCGGTAACTGGGGAAATGCTGAACATTCAATTCTCAATGTAACTTGGAAAGCTCCAGCAGCAACTGATGGACTTACAGGTTACAAAGTGGAAACTCGCATCAACCGCACTGAGTGGAAAGTAGTTGCTGAACTCCCAGCTACACAGCTTTCACAATCTTTCAATAAGAAAGATGCAGCGGGAGAAACAGCATTTCGTGTTTCATCTGTTTACTCAGATGGACAAGCTGCACCAGCAAAAGCATTTGGCTTTGCAGGTCAATTCGAATAATTAAAAATAATAAAAATGCCCCGTGTTAGCCACGGGGCATTTTTATTTTCATAAAATCTGAAGCTATAAGAATTTTTCAATAGCGTTAACGTATGCAACAACTCCTGTTGGGACAAGATGAACTCCGTCGGGCGCAAAGTATTCAGAATGTCCAGCGGAGATTTGATCCCAATCAACCAAATTTACTTGCCCATAATTTGCAGCAACGCTTTTAATTAATGAATTGTTTGCATCTTTCCACGGGCGTGGTACTGCAGTATTTACAATAATAATCTTCGGCTGATCTTTGATAAGTTCAAAAATTTGTTCAACTTGCGCTCTAGTAAGTGCATTATTGTTTCCAAGATTAAAAATAATTGTGGAGTCTTTCAGCGCGGGCCCATCATGAGTCATGACTTCAATGAGCTCTGGTGCTTGCCTTCCAACCCTCGCGTTAATGAGTGCAATCGGATTACGTGCATCCAACTCATGGCGGATACCAAGAATCACAGAGTCTCCGGTTACCCAAAGTCCAGCCTCATCATTGTTTGAAATAATTGGCACTTCTTTACTTGTATCTAAGGATTGCTTGAGCATCTCTTGTTGTTTGGTAGCTACCGAAATTGCATGTACCGAAATCACTGAAATTGATGTCAGGATTACTACAGATACAAATGCCACAAAACTCTGTTGTCGTACACGCACTCGCTTTGTTCGGTATTTCATACCTTTAAACCAATATGAAACTGCACCGCTTCTAATTGGAAGCTCTACAAGTCGAAGTGAAATATCAGCTAGGGCAAAGACGATAAGGATTCTAAGCAGGTAAAGCGCCCAAGTTCGTCCTTCTAAGTCCATTGAAGGGCGAGTAACTTGGAAGATTACCCAATGCCACAAATAAATGGCATAAGAGCGTTCACCGATCCACAGCAGAACTTTGTTACGAAGAATCGGTGCGAACCGTGAAGCGGGATGAACTATCGAACAAATAATGGCAGTGCCAAATATTCCTGCGAGAGGAAAAGCTAATCGATAGAGAGTTGGTTTGGATTCATCGATTAGCAGAAACGTTGCAAGTATTCCGATAAATCCAAAGACACCGATACCATCAATGAAATCCTGTGCTTTCTTACTTACAACTGTCTCGAAATTCATCGGTGCCCAGCTCACTGCAAGGGCTGCGCCAAGAAAGAGCCCAATACTGTGCGTATCTGTACCGAAGTAGACATGGCTTACTTTTGAAGCGCTACTTGCATCTAGTTCAAAAGAGACAAGCATCAAAGTAATTCCAGAAACTGTTGCGATTAAAAGTGCAGCCCCAGGAATCTTCTTCTTACCGAATTGCTTCAATACGGCTAGAAGAAGTAAGGGCCAGATTAAGTAAAACTGAGCTTCTACGGCCAGAGACCATGTGTGTTGCAGAAGTGGAGGACGCCCAATAGCTTCGAAGTAATCAAGATTATGAAATACAAGCCACCAATTCATTCCTCCGAATAGCGCAAATGGTGCGTCAGTTAAAAATCTCTTCGTTGTATCTGGAGCCCACAAACTTATAAAGATAAGTGTCACTACAACCATAAACACAAGAGGGGGTGCGAGTCGACGGGCGCGAGCGAGATAGAAAGCGCGAAGATCTAAGCCGCCACTTCGTTGAATTGAATCAAGAAGTAAGCGCGTGATTACATAACCTGAAATTACAAAGAAGAGATCTACGCCAAGGAATCCACCTGGAATCCAAGAAAAACCTAAGTGGTAGAGAATTACCGCGATAACTGCGACAGCGCGCAAGCCATCAATGGCAGGGATGTATTGAATACCGCGCTGTGTTGCCATTTATTAACGGCGTTTAGCTGGAGATTTCTTTGCAGTGCGCTTCTTTGATTTTGGAGCTGTGAGAGCTGGCTTAGTACGTTGGCTTGGAACAACCTTTGGGCCAGATTGAATCAAAGTTCCATCTGGATTGAGCTTCTCATCTACATCTTTTTGGAGATTAGCTAGGCGGCCAAACGCAGCATCTAGTCGAGCACGACTTTGTGAGATTGCGTTTTCTGCAGCTTCAAGTGATTGAACCTGCACTCGGTATAGGCGCTCAGCTTCATTAACAACTCCGGATAACCATGAACGGTAGTTGGAGATTTCACCCGTCGCTGCTGAAA